>JAGVGV010000571.1 GCA_020056895.1 Deltaproteobacteria bacterium | reverse complement strand
CCAACTGGGGCGGTTCCTCGCGATTGGGCCGGTCGCCGATGAGCGGACTGGAAGGAAGGGGAAGATCACCCGCGGTGGGCAGCCAGGCCCGGATCGTGGCGGCGGACCCGGCGTCCGAAGGGATGGCGATCGAGCCGTCCGCGAAGGCCGCGATCAGCGCCTTTTCGGATAGAGCCTGAGGATGATCCCGAAGGGGCTCGGTTTTCGGCTTTGATCCCCGCTTGGCCTTGGGTTTTTTCGCCTCGCCAACGGACTGTTCACCCCACGCATATAGGTTGCTCCCCAAGCCCGCCGCGTGAAGAAGAATCATAAAACCCTCCATCCGCTTCGTGATTCCGTCGTTCTCCCAGATTCAATAACCCTGATACTCCTTTACCCGGCGGGGTTTATGCCCGTCAAGCCCCCGACCGGAATCAACCCCGTCAGCCGGAAACGATCCCCCAGGGGCTCCAGTACGGCCAGCGTTCCGTAGTCCGGTTGAAGCAAAAAAAGGTTTTCAAGAGGGACTCCCAGCAGCCCGCACAACAAAACCCGGAGGGGCCCCAGGTGGGTGACGATCAACAGATCACCCGGTCCGGCGGTCACATGGCGGGAAAAGGCGGAGCCGACCCGAGCCCAAAGATCGGAAAAGCTCTCCCCCTCCGGCGGCCGGCGCCCGGCGGGGTCGGCTCCCCTGAGGTCAAACGCCTCGGGCCAGCGGGCCTTTACATGAGCAAAGGTCAGCCCCTCCCAGGCCCCCAAGGAGACTTCCCGGAAAGCGGGATCGGTTTCCACCGGAACCGATCGGCATTCGGCGACGATCCGAGCCGTGGCCAGGGCTCGAGCCAGATCACTGGTCACCACCCGGTTCAGGTTCCGGCCGGCGAACCAATCCCGCCAGAAACGGGCCTGCTCGGCGCCTTTGAGGCTGAGGGCCAGATCGGTCCAGCCGATGTACCTCTTTTCCGGCCCCGGGTCGATGTGGCCGTGGCGCAAAAGATACACGGTCATGGTTGAGTATCCGCCGGGGAATCGGAGCCGGTCGGGAACAGACGATCGAGGGCTTGTCCCAACCAGGCTTCCACGCGGTCCCGAATTATAAAGGTATGCCGCCAGCGTGTTTCCAGCCGGTCCCGAATTTCGCCGGATGGAGGAAACCGGTCCCGGGCGGCCCGGCGCCTTTGTTCCAGGGATGTCACACGAACCCCAGCCACCATCTTGTCCGCCAAATACACCACCTGGGCTTCGGTCAGTTCGTCTGGAACCGGATCCGGCAGATCGGTATGCACCGACACCACCAGGGCCACCCGGGGGTACCCCTTTTCGGCCAGCAACCTGCTGCCTTCCATCGCGTGGTCCGGCCGCCCTTTGGCCACATCGTGAAGCCGCGCCGCCGCTTCAATCAGACCATGGTCCAGAATACACCCCGCCTCGGCCAGCAGCCGGGCCAGCCGGACGGCCACCCGGGCCACGATCCGGCTGTGGTTTCTCACCGCTTCCGGCACGGGGCCCAAGGTTTCATACAAGGCTTCGCATTCCGCCGGGTTCGGCAAATTCCCGGATCCGAACTCCGAACGGACTTGATCGCGGGTCATGGGACTTCCGGCCGGACAGCGGGCGCCAAAGAACGGACAGCGGGCGCCCGCCCCCCGGGAATCCGGCTCCCGGTTTTCTTTCCCGCGGCATTCATGACCGGAGCCGGGCTCGGACCTGAATCAATTCGGCCACGATGCTCACCGCGATCTCTTCCGGGGTTTCGGCCGCGATTTCCAGCCCGATGGGCGAATGAACCCGTTCCAAATCTTTTTCGGTGAACCCTTCATCCTGGAGCAATCGATAAATGGCGTTCCGTTTGCGGCGGCTGCCGATCATGCCGATGTAACCGGCTGGAGTCCGGAGCGCCTGTTCCAGAACCACTTTATCGTGCACATGGCCCCGGGTGACGATGACCACGAAGGAATCCATGGTGATGACCAGATCGGCGAACGAGCGATCGAAATCCGGAACCACCCCGACCCGGTCGGCTTCGGGGAACCGCTGGGCGGACGCGAATTCGGCCCGGTCGTCCAGCACCACCACTCGGAACCCCACTCGGGCGGCGAACTGGGCCGTGGGCAGGGACACATGGCCGGCGCCGAAAAGGTATACGGTGGCGGCTTCGCGAAGGGGTTCCACCAGGATGGTCCGATCCCCCCGGGCCAGAACCTGAAGGTATGGGGAACGCCGGCCCAGGGCCAGGGCTTCATTCAACAGCTCCGGTTCGTACGGGAATGTACCGGCGGAGGCTCCCGTTTCGCTGAAAAAGTAATGACGGCAGGGTGAAAACCCGGCTTCCTCCGTCCCTTCGGCCAGAGTCAAAAGGAACCCGGGCTCCTTGGCATCGATGGCCTGACCCCAGCGGCCAAACACCGCCCGGGTCTCGTCGTCCGGTTCCAGAACGTCCAAAAACACGTCCAGCCGGCCGCCGCAGATCATATCCATGGCCGCCACGTCGTGGTGGGTCAGATCAAAGGCCATCCGAGCCGGTTGATTTCCGGCCAGAATTTCCTTGGCTTTGGCGATCACCCGGCCTTCCAGCAAGCCGCCGCCAATGGTCCCGAAATAGGAGCCATCGGAGAAAATCAGCATCTTGGTGCCGGCGGTGCGGGGGGTGGACCCCTGATGGCTGATAATGGTGGCCGCGGCCAGGCGTTCCCCTTTGGCCAGGCGGTCGTTGATCGGACGGGCCAGTAAATGCATCATGCCCATGCCTCCCTGAACGGAATAAAAAGATGGCTTTATGAACGGCGCCGGGCGGCATCCAAGGCCTTGGACGCAGGCGCTCCCCGGAAACCGAGATCCCGTTGTACAACGGATCCGTCGTTTGGGTCCAGAATTTCGGAAGGAAAACTCAATCTATCGGAGCGTATTTCCGGAATTGGAAGTACAAACGCCCCGAGGCATCGGGGCGTTTATTCACCTTCGAGCTTCGGGGATGGGAACGGGAAGCGTTTCGGCCGAGGCCACCCGGCCGGAATCAAAACAACCATCCTTCAAAGGCTCTTCCAACAGCTTTTTAAGGCCCGCCACGAACACCTGAAAGCTTTTCGACCGGTT
>JAGVGV010000387.1 GCA_020056895.1 Deltaproteobacteria bacterium | reverse complement strand
CGTTCGTAGGGGCACGTTCGGGGGCGATCTCATGCTCGCCGGGCTGGCCCAGGAGTTCCTCGGCCAGGCCCCGGTCGTGCTCGTCCTGAGCGCGATCTTCCAGCGTCTCCGCTGGCGCTACCGGGAGCGCGCCTACCGCTACGCCCTGATCGAGACCGGCCTGAGGCGCGCCGCCATCCGCAATCTCGACCTGGTGGACGTGGACCTCAAAAGCAGGACCGTCACCGCCCAGGAAAAGGGCGGGCATCGGCATACCTGCAAGATCACCCAGGAGGGCCTGGCCGCGATAATGGATTACGCCGAGCGGGAAAGAAGCCTGGATAGCGGGAAGTGGAACTCGGCCGCCCTCTTTCTGGCCCCGGCGACCACGCCCCACGGCGACGGCCGCCTGAACACCCGGGTCATCAACACGATCTGGACCGAGGTCTGCCGCCTGGCCGGCGTGGAAGGCCGGACGCCCCACTCCGCCCGCCACGCCATGGGCAAGCACATCATCGAGAAGACGGGCAACATCGCCGCCGTCCAGCGGCAGCTCGGCCACAAGAACGCCGCCTATTCCATGCAGTACGCGAGGATCACCGACGAGGAGCTGCTCAAGGTCATCGAGGATCGGTGAAGATTGTTTCTGGCCAAGGCTTGCTACACACCCAACAGAGAAGCCGCCTTTTCTAGAACTTCGGCCAGAATCGCCGGCGGCGCTTTGGTGATCAATTCCGCTTTTCGCTGATCCCAATCCACGCTCTTCAAATGATCGGCTAAAACTACGCTGGAGACGGCGAGGCCGTTCGGGAGAAGCACTTCGAAGGGATAGCCTTTGATGTGGCTGGTTACCGGACAGACGATGGCTAATCCGCTTTTGCCGTTGTACGCCGTCGGAGACAAAACCAGGGCTGGCCGGCGACCCGCCTGTTCCCGGCCGGCTTGCGGGGTGAAATCGAGCCAGATCAAGTCGCCCCGATCCGGAACGAACCCGCCGCCTACCATTTTTCCTGACCCTCAGGACGGCCCCAGTCCGTTTCGGAATGACGGTTTTCGGGGGTAATCTCGGCCACCAGGCGGCTAAGGTCATACTTTCGGCGAGAAGACCGGAGCACCAGCGCCCCGTTTTCGGCGACCTCAACGCTTAGCCGTTCACCTTCCAACCAGCGAAGTCGATCCAGCATGGCCCGGGGAATCCGTACGGCTAGGCTGTGCCCCCATTTGGATAGTTGAGTATTTGACTCCATGATCCACTCCCCTTAGTCGGTATATACATGGAATATACATCCAGCCGCCCGCCTTGTCCACTGTTTCGGGATACCTTGGGCCGGAGTCTGTAACGTCGCCGCCGTCCAGCGCCAGCTCGGCCACAAGAACGCGGCCTATTCCATGCAGTACGCCCGGATCACCGACGAGGAGCTGCTCAAGGTCATCGAGGATCGGTAGCTTTTTCTTTAGCCCGTTTTTGAACGGGGTCGATCATCGTCCAACGCGCAGTAGGGGTTGGCATTGATATATCGCTGTGGAGTATGGAAGTGTTACAGTGGCAACGGACGCAAAAACTAGGCTTGGTTCCGGGTTAGGGCGGGCTTATCCACAACAAAAGGAACCTATCCCATGAAGCTTATCCATAATATTGGCAAGGAGCGCGTCATCGATTTCATTCGGCCCTGGCTAAAGCCGGGCAATCACCTTGACATGGTCACTCCATTATTCTCGCTTTTCGCCGTTGCCGAGCTTTTTGAAGGGTCGTCTGCCTTGGCCAAGACGCGACTGATCCTGCCACCCGAAGGGGCCGATCTGGCGCTTCTCGGCGGAAAGGCCGACCGTGCCGCCCGTAACCGGCTACAGCTCCGCTGGCTTGCCAAACGCTGTGCCGCCTGGCTTGAGAGAATGGTGGAGGTTCGCCGGGCAGGGGCGGCGGTTCCTCAAGGCGCGGTGGTCGTTCGCGACCGAGAGACGCAACCCCGGCAAGTCCTTCTCGGATCGTTTTCCTTTAGTACCGACGGGCTCGGAATCACGCCAGGGAACCCACTCAATCTGATCCAGGCGTCCGAAAACCCGGAAGAGAGCAGACACCTCTGCGGGTGGTTCGACGCGCAGTGGGCCAGTCTGGAAGAAAGCCCCGACGCACAACTTCGGTTGATCGAGTCGTTGCAATCCCTGGCCGTCCACCGTGCCCCCTACAGCGTCTATACCTTGATTCTCCACCACCTCTTCCGTGACCGGGGCGAAGACCTGGACGAGGAGCGCATCGTCAAGTCCGCTACCGGCATCCGCAACACCGTTGTCTGGAAAAAGCTCTTCAAGTTTCAGCGGGACGGCGTGGTCGGCTCGATCGACAAGCTGAACCAGTTCGGCGGTTGCATCATCGCGGACAGCGTCGGCCTTGGAAAGACGTTTGAAGCGCTGGCCATCATCAAGTACCACGAGCTACGCAATGACCGGGTCCTGGTCCTTTGCCCCAAGCGCCTTCGCGACAACTGGACGCTTTACAGGGCCAACGACCGGCGCAACATCCTGGCGTCCGACCGCTTCAATTACGACGTCCTCAACCACACCGACCTTTCGCGGGACGGCGGGAGGTCGGGAGACATTGACCTGTCTCATGTGAACTGGGGCAACTACGACCTCGTGGTCATAGACGAATCGCACAACTTCCGCAACAAGAGGACTCCAAAACAGGGAGGCGAGACCCGGTACGATCGTCTCATGAGGAAGATCATCCAGGAAGGCGTGAAAACCCGGGTGCTCATGCTCTCCGCCACCCCCGTGAACAACAGGCTGGCGGACCTGCGCAACCAGATCGCGTTCGCCACCGAGGGTGATGATTCCGCTCTGGCGGAGTACGGGATATCGAGCATCGCCGGCGTAACCCGTCTCGCACAGAAGCAGTTCAATCGCTGGTTGGTTCTTCCGGACGGGGAGAAAACCCCGTCTCGGCTGGTCGAAATGCTGGGTTTCGACTATTTCACCCTGCTCGATCTGCTCACCATCGCCCGCTCGCGCAAGCACGTCGAGAAATACTACGGCACCGCGGAAACCGGCCGTTTCCCTGAGCGCCTCAGGCCGATCAACATCAAGTCCAACGTGGACCTGGCCGGCGAGTTCAGCTCAATCCATGAGATCAATCTCGAAATCCGTCGGCTGAACCTGGCCGCCTATGCCCCCTTGCGCTATGTCCTGCCCCACAAACAAGCCGCCTACGACGCGAAGTACAGCACGGAAATTCGCGGCGGCGAGAGCTTTTTCCGCCAGGTTGACCGCGAGGAAAGCCTGGTTCACCTGTTGCGCGTCAACGTGCTCAAGCGCATGGAGAGCGCGGTGCCGTCCTTTGCCTTGACGGTCAAACGTCAACTCGACGACGTCGAAGCAACCCTGGCGCGGGTTGAATCGCACCAGGAAGATATTGAAGAAATCGACATCGATGACGTCGATATTGAAGACCCGGCCTTCGAGAGCCTTCTGGTGGGGCGCAAGGTCAAGGTGCTGCTCAAGGACGTCGATCTTATCCGATGGAAACAGGACCTTACCGAAGACCGTAACCGTCTGGCGGCCCTCTATGAAGCGGCAAGGCAGATAAGCGCTGCCCGGGACGCCAAACTCTCGGACCTGCGGTCAATCATCGAGGCCAAATGCCGTCGTCCGATCAATGCCGGCAACCGCAAGGTGATCGTATTCACGGCGTTCGCCGACACGGCGGAGTACCTTTATACCCAACTTGCGACTTGGGCCAAGGAAACCCTGGGCATCGAAACCGCCCTCGTCACGGGCTCCGGGCGCAATCGGACGACTTTACCCCGCCTGCGAAAAGACCTGGCCTCTATCCTGACGGCCTTTTCTCCGCGCTCGAAAGAGCGCCCTTCGGACCTTTCCGGAGAAGGCGACTTGGACCTGCTCATCGCCACCGACTGCATCTCCGAAGGGCAGAACCTCCAGGACTGCGACTGGCTCATCAACTACGACATCCACTGGAACCCCGTGCGCATCATTCAACGCTTCGGGCGTATCGACCGGATCGGCTCGCCCAACGAGAATATCCAGCTTGTCAATTTCTGGCCCAACATGGAACTCGAAGAGTACATCAACCTGGAACAGCGGGTGAGCGGCCGCATGGTGCTGTTGGACATCTCGGCCACCGGCGAGGAGAACCTGATCGAGCAGCAGTCCGGCAACCAGATGAACGATCTGGAATACCGACGCAAGCAACTGCTCAAGCTGCAAGACACGGTCATCGACCTGGAAGACCTCTCGACAGGCGTCTCGATAGCCGACCTGACGCTCACCGACTTCCGCATCGACCTGGCCCAGTTCAAGAAGTCCATGCCGGGCATGCTCGAAGGACTGCCCCTGGGGGCCTGCGCGGTGACCACGGCCGCTGAAGCGGAGACCCTGCCCGGAGTCATTTTCTGTCTGCGGGCCGAGGGGGAAGCGGCCTCTAAAGCGGTCGATCCGACCTACCCGCTCGCGCCGCACTATCTTGTGCACGTGGGGGAAGACGGCGCCGTTCTTCTACCGTTCACGCAGGCCAAGCAGATTCTGGACCTCCTCAAGCGCCTCTGCCAGGGCCGCGATATGCCGGACGGCGAGGCCTGCGAGCGTTTTGACAAGGCGACCCGCGACGGCGAAAACATGTCCGCCTTCCAAAAGCTTCTATCCCAGGCCGTGGCCTCCATCGTCGGGAAGAAAGAGGAACGGGCGGTCGCCAGCCTGTTCAGCCCAGGCGGCACTCATGCCGGCAAGGGTGAGTTCCTGGGTATGAATGACTTTGAGGTGATCGCTTTTCTTGTAGTTCTGCCGGAGAGCAACGAATGAAGGCGTCGGAAGTCATGGCTTCTCTCGGCCTGCCCGCCGACAGTCGCATGAACCGCCGTGTTCCCAAGAAACTGCTGATCGAAAACGGCGCGCCTACCGCCGCCGACAAGCGGCGAATCAGTGAAGGAATAGAGGAACTGTTTTGGTTGGCCGCCCTGAAACCCGCCACGGTCGGCGTGCCGGAATATCGGGACGCCGCACGCGAATACCTGGAAATCGCCGTACTCTCGCTCACGCTTCGCCCAGAAGTTCAGCCGGGCCGATTGATGCTGCTGGTCCATCGGGCCATTCCGTATCCGGTAATCCTGCTATCCACTCAATCCGACGCGGTCACGCTGTCACTCGCCCACAAGCGCTGGTCGCAAGGTGAGACTGGGAAGACCGTACTTGATGGCGAGCTTGTCGCGGTCGGGCTGGACGCCCCCCTGGAAGCCGATATCCTGCGGAACTTTCTGGAAGCCCTGTCTTTGGCGCGCCAGCCGAGAACCAACCTATACGCTCTTTACCAGGGGTGGGTTGACACGGTCCTGGGTTTTCAGGCAGCCTGCATAACTGGGATTTTCAGCGCGCCTGCATCGGCGGAGCATGCGGCCTTACGGCGTGAGTCCCTGGAGGAATTGAACCGTCTGGAAGCGCGGATCGCCGCCGTCCAGGCTACGGCGGAAAAAGAAAAGCAGCTTGCCCGCCGTGTGGAACTCAATCTGGAACTCGTGCGACTCAAGAACGCCCGTAAAGCCGCTCGGGCGAAGCTGTAACGATGGAGAAGCCGATGGAAAAACTCACCGCCCAGGACCCGGAAACCAAAAGCCCCGACCTTGTCGCGGAGAACATTGAGACGCTCAAAACCCTTTTCCCCGAAGCTGTCACCGAAGGAAAAATCAACTTCGAGGTCTTAAGACAGCTTCTCGGCGGCGTGGTGGACGAGCGGGAGGAAAAATACGGCCTCAACTGGCACGGCAAGCGCCGCGCCCGGCAGCTCGCCCTTACCCCTTCCACCGGCACGCTACGCCCGTGCCCCGAGGACAGCGTGGACTGGGATACCACGCAGAACATGGTAATCGAAGGCGACAACCTCGAAGTCCTCAAGCTTCTCCAAAAATCCTATTCCGGCAAGGTCAAGCTTATCTATATCGATCCCCCCTACAACACCGGTAAAGACTTCGTCTACCCGGACGACTTCCGGGACAGCATCAAGAACTATCTCGAACTCACCGGACAAATAGAAAGCGGCCGAAGAATTACCAGCAACACCGAAGCCAGTGGACGATTCCATACGGACTGGCTGAATATGATGTACCCAAGGCTGAAGTTGGCGAGGAATCTACTACGGCATGACGGCGTAATTTTTATCAGCATCGACGATGGTGAGTTGTCCGGGCTTAGGCTTGCCGCAAATGAGATTTTAGGAGAAGAGAATTTTCTTGCCTGTTTCATCTGGAAAAGTAGACAAAACAAGGATAATCGAACTATAACTGGGGCTTCGGTCGACCATGAATATATCCTGTGCTACGGGAATGAAATACGAGGTGCTTCGCGCGATCGAAGTCAATATTCAAATCCTGACAATGACCCACGTGGTGACTGGACCAGCGCTAACATGGTCGGAATCGCTACTGCTAATCAGCGGCCAAATCTCCACTACGACCTAATCCATCCAGAAACAGGAATAAACTATGGATGTCCGAATATGGGTTGGCGTTATGACCCGAATACAATGGCCCGCCTTATTACTGAGAAGCGAATTCTATGGCCCGTCAATGCTGACGGACGCCCCCGAAGAAAGGCCTTTTTGGCTGAATTAGACTCTAACTTCACGGGGTTTTCAACGATCATCGGTGAGGAAATCTTCACGCGGGATGGGACAGCAGATATCGATGCCTTATTCGAAGTTAGGATATTCAGCTTCCCGAAGGCGATGCGACTTCTGGCGGGTTTCGTGGAGCAAGGTTCCCACAATGAAGACGTTGTGTTGGATTTTTTCGCCGGCTCCGGCACTACCGGCCACGCTGTCATGGCCCAGAACGCTACCGATGGAGGCAACCGCCGCTACATCCTGGTTCAGCTTCCCGAGCCGCTTGACCCGGGGGATCGGGATCAAAAGACGGCCGCCGACTTTTGCGACCAACTTGGCAAGTCCCGCACCATCGCTGAATTGACCAAGGAACGTCTGCGCCGCGCGGGGCGGAAGATACGGGAAGAAAACCCGATGTTCGCGGGAGACACCGGCTTCCGGGTTTTCAAGCTGGACACCACCAACATCAAGGCCTGGGACCCGGACCGCGACGACCTGCCTCGAACGCTTCAAGAATCCGTCGAACACCTCAAGGCCGACCGGACGGAGCAGGACATTCTTTACGAATTGCTCCTCAAGCTCGGTTTGGACCTATGCGTGCCCATTGAAGAGAGGATCATCGCCGGAAAGACCGTACACAGCATTGGCGAGGGGACCCTTCTGGTCTGCCTTACCCAGGAAATTGCTCGCGACGAAGTCGAACCGCTGGCGCTGGGCATCGTGGAATGGCGCAAGGAACTGGCCCCGGCCGGTGAAACCACCTGCGTTTTTCGGGACAGCGCCTTTGCCGACGACGTCTCCAAGACCAACCTCACGGCCATTTTGCAGCAGTACGGCCTGGAGAACGTAAGAAGCCTATAAGGGGGGCAAATGGGCAATGACCTGACCAATTCCGCCATTGACCGGCAGAATATCCTAAACAATCCTTATGCGTTAACCGAGATTGAAAAGGCGGCGGGGATTCAGGGCATTCCCTTCGAGGGCAAGACCGTGGTGCTCAAGGAGCAGGTTGCCGCCTTTTTCCAGGTGACGCTTCGCACTGTGGAGAACTATCTGGAACAGAACGCCGACGAACTGAGCCGAAACGGTTATGAGGTCCTGAAGGGTAACCGACTGAAAGAGTTCAAATTGACCCTATCCGACCTGGATGTTCCCGAAATGGATTTCGGGAACATCGCCAAAACCTCTCAACTTGGGATTTTCGACTTTCGCGCCTTCCTCAATCTGGCCATGCTGGTGTCGGAAAGCGAGCGAGCCAAGCTGCTACGCCAAGCAATCCTGGACATCGTCATCGACACCATCAACCGCCGCACGGGAGGAGGGACGAAGTACATCAACCAGCGGGACGAAGATTTCCTGCAATCCGCCTTTGTTGAGGAGAACTACCGAAAACAATTCACAAATGCCCTAAGAGACTGCCTGGACATGGGCAATTTCAAATATCCCCTGTACACGGACAGGGTCTACGTGAGCATTTTTCGGGAGAAAGCGAAAGAGTACCGCAACATACTGAACTTAGGCAGCAAGGACCGTGTCCGGGCGACGCTGTACGCGGAAGTCCTTGACCTGATCGCTTCTTATGAATGCGGCCTTGCCGATGAAATTCAAAAGGCCTGTCAAGCCAAGGGCCGCAAGCTCAGTTCGTGGGAATTCGACGCCATATTTGAACGATTCGAGGCGCAAGCCCATTGGAAGCCGCTGATCGATAAGGCGCGGATGAAAATGGCCAGCCGCGATTTGGCCTTTCGCGACGCCCTCCATCTTCAGCTCAAGGAGTATGTCGCACCGCTACAGCGTGAGGATTATGAGCGTTTCCTGGGCGAAAAGAGCAAGGAACTTGCGGAACGGCTTGAAGAGGCCAAAGACGTGATGAAACGGCTGAAGGAGCGCTGAGCATGCCCTTCGAATACCTTACGCTCGAACAAGCCGTCGAAGTCCACCGGAAGACCGTGGAAATCAGCGGCGGCGGCGCTTTGGGGCACCTTGAACTTGGCAAGCTGGACGGCGTTCTGGACCATATCAAAAATGATGATTACTACCCAACGATAGAAGATAAACTGACCCACCTGTTTTTTAGCACGTGTAAATTTCACTGCTTTCAGGATGGAAATAAACGAATCGCAATAACGCTTTCGGCACAAATGCTTTTGCTCAATGGGTACCTTTACTGCGTTAGCCGGTTCCTGCGAGACATGGAAAACATCAGCTACCATGTCGCGGCCGGGAATATTGGGAAAGGGCTGCTGCGGGAGATCATTGCCGCTCACCTTGCCATGGACTCGGAAAACGAATCGCTCAAGCTGAAAATACTGAACGCAATATCAGGACAACCACATGAAACTCCACTTTGAACCCAACCTCGACTATCAGCTTGCGGCCATCGAGGCGGTCTGCGACCTGTTCCGGGGCCAGGAAGTATGCCGCACGGAGTTCACCGTCACCAAGGACATCGGGGGCAGTGCTTATTTAACAGGTATGGAAAGCGACCTGGGCATCGGCAACCGCTTGACCCTGCTCGACGATGAGATTCTAAAAAATCTGAACGCCATCCAGCTCCATAACGGCTTGCCGCCCTCTTCGACCTTGGCTTCGGGCGATTTCACGGTAGAGATGGAGACGGGCACGGGCAAAACCTATGTCTACCTGCGCACGATTTTTGAGCTCAACCGGCTCTATGGGTTCACCAAATTCGTCATCGTGGTGCCGTCCGTAGCCATCAAGGAAGGGGTCTACAAATCCCTTCAAATGATGGAGGAACACTTCCGGGCGCTTTACGCCAATATGCCTTTTGGATATTTCCTCTACGATTCGTCTAAACCCCAAAAGGTGCGCAACTTCGCCACCAGCCCGCAAATCCAAATCATGGTGGTGACGGTTGGGGCGATCAACAAGAAGGACGTCAACAACCTCTACAAGGACTCGGAAAAAACGGGCGGCGAGAAGCCCATTGACCTGATCAAGGCCACTCGCCCGATCCTGATCGTGGACGAGCCCCAGAGCGTGGACGGCGGCCTGGGGGGGCGCGGCAAGGAAGCCCTGGGGGCCATGAACCCGCTCTGCACCCTGCGCTATTCGGCCACTCATGTCGATAAGCACCATATGATCTACCGCCTCGATGCGGTGGACGCCTACGAACGCAAGCTGGTCAAACAGATCGAGGTGGCCGCGGCCGCCGTTGAAGGGGGCCACAACAAGCCATATGTTCGCTTGCTCGCGGTCGGCAACAAACGCGGCGTTATCACGGCCAAGGTTGAATTGGATGTCCAAAGCCCTACGGGGGTCAAGCGCCGTGAGGTGTTGGTTCAGGATGGTGACCACCTGGAACAAACGACCGGCCGGGTGATCTATCGCGATTGCAGGGTGGGCGAGATTCGCGTGGCCAAAGGCGACGAGTTCATGGAACTGCGCTATCCGGGCGGCGAGCAGTACCTGAGGTTGGGCCAGGCGTACGGAGACGTGGAACCGCTCGCGGTTCAGCGCCAGATGATTCAGCGCACCATCAAGGAGCATCTGGACAAGGAAAAACGGCTCCGGTTACGGGGCGTCAAGGTCTTGAGCCTCTTCTTCATCGACGCGGTAGAAAAATATCGCAGCTACGACGAGGGCGGCAACCAGGTCAAGGGGGACTATGCCCTGATCTTCGAGGAGGAGTATCGCCGGCTGGCCAACCATCCGGACTACCGGACGCTTTTTCAGGAAGTCGACCTTTCGGCGGCGGCAGCGGAAGTGCACGATGGTTATTTTTCCATCGACAAGAAGGGGCGTTGGACCGATACCGCCGATAACAACCAGGCCAATAGAGACAACGCGGAGCGGGCCTACAACCTGATCATGCGCGAGAAGGAGAAGCTTCTCGGTTTCGAAACGCCGCTCAAATTCATCTTTTCCCATTCCGCGCTGAAAGAGGGTTGGGACAACCCCAATGTCTTTCAAATTTGCGCCTTCCGGGAAATGGCAACCAAGCGCGAACGACGCCAGACCATCGGCCGGGGGCTCCGCCTGTGCGTGGACCAGCAAGGCGAGCGCCTTCGGGGCTTCGAAATCAACACACTTACCGTCATTGCCAACGAAAAGTACGAACAATTTGCCGAAGGCCTCCAGAAGGAGATCGAGGAGGACACGGGCATCCGCTTCGGCATCGTGGAAAAGCACCAATTCGCCGCTATCCCAATTCCAGGAGCCGACGGTTCGACCAGGCCGATGGGCGTCGAGCAATCCCAGGCCTTATGGGACGACCTCAAGGCCCAGGGACACATCGACGCCAGGGGCAAGGTGCAGGACTCGCTAAAGAAAGCGCTCAAGGATAATACGCTAACCGTGCCGGAATCTTTCTCGGCCCACCTGCCCCAAATTAAGGACGTACTCCGGAAACTGGCCGGCAAGCTGGAAATCAAGAACGCCGATGAACGAAAACAGGTGCAAACCCGCCAGGCGGTCCTTCACAGCGAGGAATTCAAGGCCCTCTGGGATCGAATCAAACACAAGACCACCTACCGGGTTGATTTCGACAACGACGGGCTGATCGACCAGTGCATTACGGCCATCCGGAACGCCCCGCCGGTCACCAAGACTCGGCTGCAATGGCGAAAAGCGGACTTGGCCATCGGCCGGGCGGGTGTGGAAGCGACCGAAACGAGCGAGGCCGCGCCCGTGGTGATCGACGAGCAGGATATTGAGCTGCCCGATCTGGTCACCGACCTACAGGACAAGACCCAGCTTACCCGCCGCACGATCGTCCGCATTCTGACCGAAAGCGGAAGATTGGCCGATTTTACGCGAAATCCCCAGCAGTTCATCGAACTGGCCGGCGAGGCGATCAATCGGGCCAAACGGTTGGCGATTGTCGATGGCATCAAGTACCAACGGCTTGGGGATGAATACTATTACGCCCAGGAATTGTTCGAACAGGAAGAGTTGACCGGCTACCTCAGGAACATGCTCACCGAAACGCAAAAATCGGTCTTCGAGCACGTGGTATATGATTCGGACACTGAGGCCAATTTTGCTTCGCAACTGGAGAAAAACGAAGCAGTCAAGGTGTATGCCAAACTTCCGGCCTGGTTCAAGGTGCCAACACCGTTAGGCACGTACAACCCCGACTGGGCCGTTTTGGTGGAAAAAGATGGGGCCGAACGCCTATATTTCGTGATCGAAACCAAAAGCAGCTTGTTCGCGGGCGACCTTCGCGCCCTGGAAGTCGCCAAGATCACCTGCGGTGAAGCACATTTCAAAGCCCTGGAAAGGGATGATAACCCGGCCCGCTTCATCAAGGCGTCAAGGCTGGAGGATGTGCTGGCGGGTTAAAATTGGGGCCATCGGTTGCCGATTTGACAACATTCTCAAATCAATTATAATAACTTATAGTATCATACTAACCAATATAGGAGCGCCTATGCCGGACAGTGCCAAAACCATTTCCGCCCTCAAGGCCCGGCAGGGCCTGGGGCAAATCATGAATGAAGTCTCGATCCGAGGCGACGCCTATGTGGTCGAGCGAGCCGGCAAGCCCATTGTGGCCATCATTTCCATGGAGGACTACAAGCTCCTGCAAGAGCTCAAGAAGGAAAAAATCGCTAATATTAAATAATTATCCAATGTCGGCGCGCCGACATCAAGGAACCACGACCATGAAACACCTCATTGCGGTCATCAATCAAAAGGGTGGAGTCGGCAAGACCACCACCTCGATCAACTTCGCGGCCGGCTTGGCCTTGCGGGGGGATCGGGTACTTCTGGTTGATCTAGATCCCCAGGCCCATTCCACCATCGGGGTCGGTATCGAGCCGGGAAGCTTCCAGGCGTCCATCGGCGATGTACTGGCTAAAAAGAAAACTATTCAGGAAATCGTTCTGCCCACCAATGTGGATGGACTCTTCATCGCGCCGGCTCATATCCGCCTGGACAAGATCGAACAGCAGCTCAACACCGAGTTTTTTCGGGAATCGTTTCTCAAGCGAGCCCTGGCCGGATTGGGCTATGACCATATCGTAATCGATTGCCGGCCGACGTTGGGAACCCTAACCATCAACGCCTTGTACGCTTCGAGTTTCATCGTCGTACCTTGCGAGATGGGGCGCTACGCCCTGGACGGCTTCGCCGACCTGATGGAGACGATTGAACACGTCAAGGGCAATAACGGCCCGAAAGAGGGTTTTATAAGAATCCTCCTGACCAAATATGACAGCCGGAACAAAGTAAGCAATGATTGGGTCTTTCAGCAACTTGAACCTTATAAATCACTAATCTTCCAAACCTCAATCCGCCGGAATGAGGCCTTGAATCAAGCCCAGATGGCCCAGGAGCCGATTTTCAGCTTCAAGAGCGACTGTTCGGGCGCTCAAGATTACAAGGCCCTGGTCGAGGAGTTTTCAAACCTATGGCAAAATCAGACATCAGAAAAAAATTAGAAGGCAAACACAGCAAGCTGGGCAACGCCCCGGCCCTGGAGCCTGACCATCCGGCCAGCCTGAACAACTATTCGGACGGGGCGTTTTACCAGCTTCCCCTGGAGGCGATCAGTCCCGATCCGGGCCAGCCAAGAAAAACCTTTGACGAGCAGGCGCTGGAAGAGCTGAGCCAGTCGATCAAACAAAACGGGGTTTTGCAGCCCGTAATCGTTCGGGCCATGCCTGAACAGGCCAATCGCTTCCTTTTGGTGGCCGGCGAGCGGCGCTGGCGGGCATCTAAAATTGCCGGATTGGAAAGCATTCCCGCTATCATCAGCAAGGGCAACCCCCGAGAAATTTCCCTGATTGAAAACATCCAGAGAGAAAACCTGAAGCCGATTGAGGAAGCCGAAGCCTTCCGGGAAATGATCGAGCAGCATGGTTACACTCAAGAGCAACTTGCCCAGGCCGTGGGTAAAGCCCGAACAACCGTTACGGAAGTCCTAAGTTTGACCAGGCTACCGGCGGCCTTGAGAGAGGAATGTCGGCGCGCCGACATTCCCAGGCGAATTTTGGTGGAAGTGGCCAAGCAGAAGTCGGAAAAGGCCATGCTGGCCCTGTTTTCCCGAGTCAGATTGGGCGGCCTGAAGGGCGACCAGGTGAGGGAAATCACCAGGTCGAAGGGCAAAGAGGCGCAAGGACAAGCCGTGGCCATGCTTTTCGCGATTGACCGCTTTTCCCAATCGCTTGGAAAACTAACCTGGGATACCATGGAGATTGAAGAGCGGGCTGCTTTACTGGACAATCTGCAACAGCTACGCGACCGGCTGGATGACTTGATTTCGGGCACTCAGCCGGAATAGCTTGTTGCGTATTCGGTTCAGGGCAATGAGTAGCCTCAATCCAGGAGATTACAGGGGGTGTTTGTGGCAAGAAAAAAATCGCTGAAAAAAATGTCGGAAATCGTCAAGGAAATGTCCTTAACGCTCTTCAAAAATCCCTCTGCCGACCCTTCCTCTGAAGCCACCCATGCCGCGCTTTTATTGTCCCATGTTGCATGGAACCGCTCCCTGGGCGAGCCCATCCGCGACGCGGATTGCCGATCAACTCTAAAAGAGTTTGAAGATTCCCTGCCCTCGTTTTGGGATGAGCTCCGACACAATAATTGGAAGACGATGATTAAGGAGCTTATGGCGTATAAGAAAAAACACTACCCCGGCGATACCAGAATAATTGAAATATGCGGCATGCGGGCACCAGGGATCATCCAGGTCGTGTGGACACAGCCCCCCGATTTTAAACAGCTTCTTTCAAAATTGAATCCGTAGGTGTTTTTTCTCAGACAACTGGAATTTTTCCATTTTGTTCGGCGCGCCGAACTGACTCCTTGGAAAGGAGGAGAACATGTCCCTGCCAGAAAAAAGGGAGGCTGTCTATGATGACCTTTATAAGCTACCGCCAAACATGACGGGCGAGATTATTGATGGCGAACTGCACGCTTTCCCTCGACCGCATTACCGCCACAGCAACATCGAATCCGCCTTAAGCGGAGAATTAGCTCCGCCGTATCGCTTTGGCCGGGGTGGCGGCCCGGGCGGGTGGATCATCCTGATAGAACCAGAAGTGATGTTGGGCGAAAATCTGCTCGTGCCGGACTTGGCCGGCTGGAAAAAAGAGCGCTTGCCCAAGTTGCCCAAAAAGAACTGGACGACCGTCCCACCCGACTGGGTTTGCGAGATTCTGTCACCCAACACCCGGGGTTATGACCGGATCAAGAAGATGCCGGTATATGGCCGGTTTGAGGTCCAATACATCTGGTTGCTCGATCCGGTGGATAGAACCCTGGAAGTTTACCGTTTGGAAAGCAGCCGTTGGGTCGCTATCGGTTTATATGGAGAACACGACCGCGTTCGGGCTGAACCGTTCGCCGAGGTCGAAATCAATTTGGCCGATATGTGGCTGGAAGAGGAGGAAAGCTGATCTCCGGCATTCCAGCATGCCCCGATTAACTGATGTTAATTGGGGTTTTTCATAGCCTTCTTTGTCTTGTTATTTTGAGCTACTTGTTTTTGCCATTCTTCGAAGGAAGGAAGCCCGGCTTTTTCCCGAATAATTTGGTTCAATTTGCTTTTTATAAATGTCTTTTCAACTCCAAAACGGCGGAGGTTTTCTATACCATCCATTTTATCAACTTCTTCTTTTGCCCGTTGTTCAGAGTCGCTTAATTCTTCGGCGGAAAGCGTAGCTTTAAAGGTTGCGATTCCGCTGTCAATATACGCTTCATACTGTCTTTTAAGCCATTCTTCCCGTCTGACTTTTTCCGCTTCTTGCCTGGCTTTTTCTTCTTTCTCTTTTCTTCGTTTTTCTTCTTGTTCCTTTTTTTTATGCAAAAGATAGTAATTTGATGGCTGGTATTTTTCTCCTTTTTTGGGTAGCAATGATTGAAAATAACCGGCTGGATTGGGCATATCCTCGCCACGTTCCTTTTTCACCGCGATGATGATTTTCAAATCCTCAATCGCTGTTTTTATAATCTCTTCACCATGAAGGGATAGCAGCTTCAAGGCCTTTTCTGAGCCGATTTGCGTGGCGGCGATTAGATCATTGGCGAGCGGGTTATCGAATTCGATAGGCGGTTGATCCAGTGAAATACCGCCTTCCGCTTCGCTCTCCTGTCTTAAAAACTGCCGTTCCATTTCCGGGGTAAATAGGGAAAGTTGATTGTACCGGGGGTTCTTTTCCCAAGTAAACTCAATTTGGGTATGCTTGCGATTCCCTGGTTCCTTTTTGGCTTCAAAGGTAAATTGAATATCGGTTACTTCAGCAATATTTTTCTGGGCCGGTATTATTAGTTTTTTTATAAAATCATTAAACCGGGTGTATTCGGTCGGCAGAATTCCTAAATATTGCTTTAGCCAGTCAATTTGAACAGCCGCTGAGTTGCTTTTATAATGCCCTTGCCAATACTTGATAAACTGGTAGAGCCTTAGCGAATAATGATTTTTGAGCCTTATAACCGCCCGTAATTCCATTTGTGTAAAATTATTCTTAAGATCGAGGAGGAATGGTTTCAAAGCTGGGTCGAAGCGAAGCTTGACCAAGCCGCGCCGTACCCCGGCAAACGAGCACCAGGCCACTTTTTTTAATTCCTCGTCTTCAGTGTAGGGTGCTTCTATCCACTTTATCAATTTGGTCATTAAGCCATCCGTGGCTTTTTCAAACTCCTTATAGATATTCTGGCTAGTGACTTCTAACACCTTTTTCAACTCTTTTATGGAGATCGCATAGGTCTTGAAGTCTTCATCATGCTGTTCCACCATGGCCAGCATATACAAGACAAGCCGCTGCTCTTGCACAGTTAAAACCGGCAATTGGGCCTTGATAATGAGGTCATTGCCGGTTACCACCTTGTGGCCGTCTTCGATTTTTTTCAGGGTTTCAATGGTAAGGATGAAATCACCCCCCTTGGATGCGTTTGTTTTATTAAACATATTAAGCAGTTAATTGCTTCTTTCCATTATTCTATCCAATGAAATGCGATTAGTCAATGCCATTGTCGCATATCATCGCCATACCGTTTTTTCATTTCACTCGTCCCAAAACTGTCGCATTTGAACCAAATACGACAATTCCATACCATAGTCGCATTTCGTCCCAAAACTGTCGCATTTCACCCATTTTTCATCCCAAAATAGTCGCATTTCGTCCCAAAGTTGTCGTAGTTCGTCCCAAGGATGTCGCATTTCGCACCCTCTGCCCCTTGATTTTATTGGGCTTTTTGGCCCCTTAAAAGTAATTAAAAGTAATTAAAAGTCATCATCATCTGTACCAACCTAGGAGGTATACTTAACTAAATGGCTTTCTCCAACAGCCAAAGAATTGATGATGATGACTTTTTAGTTTATAATTCAATAAGATAACTTGACCGTAAGGGATAGTTTAAGCGCTGTAACCTAATCAGTCAGACAAGCGCCCTGAACGCATTAAAGCAAGGAACTAACTTGCCAGCCCCCAAGGCGCGTCTACGGCCATCCTGAAGGCCAAAAACGACCCTCTGGCGAACGATGTCAACCCATCATCCAGATAGCAAAAACTACACCCCCCGTAACCGCTGCCGGACTCATTCCCGACTGGGCTTAACACGAGCGGCGAAAGTTCGCCGCCCGTTCCCGGATTGATAACAAAGCAACCGGCTACCGCCGGGCTTGAAGTGTCTATCGCCACTTAGAGATAAAGGGCGTGCCGGCGATTGCCGGCTTGAGAAGCCCGCCTACCGGTCGGTCGAACTGCCTGCCCGCCGTCCCGCTACCGCGTGACCTCGCCCTTCCCCCTCGTCCTCTACTCGCCTCAAGTTGCCCCCCCTCGCCTAAACGAGGGACGGCAACCGGCGCTGGCCGAGCTTGCGCCCAGCCTGCCCTCAACCGCCACTGGGCGGCCGAGGACTGACCGGCTGGGTGAGAAGGGCGAGGTCACGCGCTTCGCTGGTGACGGCGGGCACTGGCTTTGGACCGGCTGTCCGCCAAAACAGCGGAACCCCGGCTTTTTAACTGGCCACCTGGCGGTACAGGCTTAACGACCGGCTTCAGACGGCTACGGGCTTTACTCTCTGAGCCAGGCTCAAAAAACGCGACCGCGAAGCCGACGGCCGTTCGGGCTTCACCGGCGGCCGAAGCGGCCCGGCTGGCGGTATATCCGCCACCGGCTTCCGCCAAGCGTATCGTTCAAGGCCAAAAACCGGCTGGAAGCCAAACGGCCAAAAGAAACTTACGCCCTGGGCGAAGAGAGGGGACACCCGGACGGCGATCCGGAAGCGGCCCCTTCCTTTGACAAGTGACCCGCCAAACGCGCCAGAATGCCCCAGGACGCGTCGAGACGGCCAAAGGCAACCCAAAATTACCCGATGACCCCGAAAGCGCGCCTGCGGCCCTTCTGGGGGCTAAAAACGACACGTTGGCGGACGACCTCGATTCCCCGAGACGACCGATCTTGCGGAGGAACTCGCTTCGGCTCCACGCGCGTCCGCCGGCTGGCGTCGGAACCCAATTTATAAAATCGCCTGACTTCAGGCCATAACCAGCTGTTGCCGGAAACCAGTGAGGTTTCAAGCAACGGCATCATCCCCCTATGCCCAAAAAATCCCGGCCCCTGGCCACCCGCACGGCCGTCGGGCCGTTCCAACTCACTGACCGCGATCTCCGGATCATGCGCGAAGTCCTTTCCTACCGCGCCCTGAACTCCGACCACATCCTGGCCCTTCTGGGCGGCAGCCCCACCAATCTGCGCCGTCGGCTCATGCTCCTGTTCAACGCCGGGTACCTCGACCGCTGGCCGGGCCAGTTCAAGGAATTCGTGCCGGGCGGCGGTTCCCGGCCGCTGGTTTATTTTCTCGGCCAAGCCGGGTACGCCTGCCTGGTGGAACGGGGCCTGGCCGTCCGCCGGCGGATCGACTGGGCGCGGAACAACCGGGCCGCCAAGGATAATTTCGTCAGCCACCAGCTCATGGTCGCCGGTTTTTTCGTGGCCTTGCGAACGGGCCTGGCCAAAATCGGCGGGGTGCGTCTGGTGGAAGAGCCCGAACTCCTGGCCAGCCTGTCGGGGGAAGCCGTGGCCCGCTGCCGCCGACACCAGACCCGGATCAAATGGCCGGTGACGATCCGGCGCAACAACCAGGACCTGACCATGGCCCTGAACCCGGACGGATTCTTCGCCTTGGACTATGACCCGGGCAAATGGCCGGGCAAGCGGCGGGACTACTTTTTCCTCGAAGCGGACACCGGCAGCGAGCCGATCTTCAGCCACGCGGATTTCCGGCGGAGCGCCTATTTCAAGAAAATGCTCGGGTATTGGGCCACGGCCCGGGACGGCGCGGCCAGGAAAGCGCTGGGGCTGGACGGTTTCCGGGTCCTGACCGTGACCCGTTTGCCGGGGCGGGTGGCCAACCTGGTCAAGGCCAACAAGGAAGTGGACGAACGGGGCAAAGGCACCCGGCTCTTCTATTTCGCGCCCGAGTCCCGGATCGATCCCAGGAACGGCGCGGCGATCCTGGGCGATTTCTGGCGAAACGGCCGGGACGACAAGGCTTTAAGTATTCTTGATTGACGATGTGCTATAATGGTGTGGATATCCGGTTGGAGCCGGGCTCTTACCGCATAACCACGATTAATGGCAATCGTCCGCCAGCGGCACAGGCAAGGCCGCGCTTTGGCGGACGCTTATTTATGGCGGTAGCGGCGCCGAGGGTATTTGCCGGCAGGCAATAAGGAGCCCGCGAGGGCCCCCTGGCTATACCCGCCAGGGCGGCTTAGCTGAGCCGAAACAGGAGGACGCTCCGCATCAAGGTTTTAACCGGATATCGTCAAATCAATCCCTGCTTCACATATCCTGAAAAAAATGAAAAAGGACGCCTGGAAAGGGCGTCCTTTTATTTTAGCCGATGACCGGCATGAACGGGCGAAAAGAAAACCGGCGGGCCGTTGCAGGAAACGGACACACCTGTTGCGTGCAACGGAGCGGGGATGTTTCAAGCAACAACGAGGAGTGTTGCAAGAAACAAAAACGCCGCTACCCGCTTGTTCCTTGCAACAGGCGCAGCACGGTGGATTTGCCCCATCCGCCGGCCCCGGAAAAGGTGGGCAGGCCGGCCTCGTTGAAGAGCGCGGCGATTTTCCGCCCGCTCAAGCCCGTCGCGGCCAGTTTGGTCGCGGCGGCGGCCAGGAGGGGCCGCAGGGCGGCGATATTTTCGCCCTGGTCGAGCTTGGCTCGGATGTTTTGAAGGAGCTGGTGGGGGATTGGCTCCGGCGGTGTCGGCGGGAGGCTGGGTTCGGCCGGGGTTTCGAAGGCCAGCTTGGGCTGGATGACGGGTGGTTGCGGGATGCTCAAATTTTTTTCGTGGAGCAAGGCGATGGCCTGGCCGATCAGGTCGGATAGGGCGCCGCTCGATTCGGCGGCCAGTTCATCCAGCCGGCGGGCGGTGTCGCCATCGATCCAGACCGACAATTGCCGGCCGCCTTTTTGGCCGTGTTTGGCGCGCCACAGACGCGAGCGTTCGGTGGCCGTCATGCCCATGGGATGACTCCTTTCGGGTGTTTCAAGCAACGCTAAAAAGTTGCATGAAACGGGGTTATTGGCAAGCGTTTTCGATCACGGCGTGGAGTTGATCCGGAGCGAGCTGGTGCGGCTTGGGGCCGTAAGGGCGGAGATCGAGGGCGCGCACCCAGGCCTTATGGCCAAGGCGCGCCAGGCAGTCGGCCGCGCAGGCCTGACCGGCCGGGTCCGCGTCCAGAAGAAGGAGCAGGCGTCCGGCCGGCCCCAGAAGCCCGGCGATGGTCTCGGCCTGAGCCTCGGAAAGGCTTGATCCCATAAGCGCCGCCACGGCCGGAAAGCCGGCCTGGTGGAGCGCCCAGACCGAAAGGAAGGACTCGACCAGGATGACGAGCGACAAGCCGGGCGCGAGGCGGTGGCCGTTGTAGATTTCGAGGGACTTGTTGAAGCCGGCCGGAAGCTTGTACTTGCCTTCGGCCTTGGCTTGTTCCTCGTTTACGGCGCGGCCGGCGTAGGCGACCAGGTCGCCCCGCTGGTTATAGATCGGAATCGCGATCCGGCCGGAAAGGATGCCCCGGCCGGCGAAAAAGCCGATGCCGAAATGCTCGGCCGTGGCCGCGTCAATACCGCGTTCGGCCAGCCAGGGATGGTCGGCGGCCAGGTTTTTCAGGGTGAATTTCAGGGGCGGGTTCGAGACCGGCCTTTCTTCTTTAGCCGGTCTTGCTTGAGCCGGTTTGGCCGGTTCCGGGTCGGAAGCCGGCGCTGACCTCGAAGCTGATGATCCGAACCAGTCCTGGAGCAAGAGGGCCGCCTTCCGGATCGAGACTCCTTCCTTCTTGGCCACGAAATCCAAAACATTGCCGCCAGCCTTGCAGTCGCCGAAACAGTTCCAGACGTTTTTCTTCAGGCTGACCGAAAACTGGTTCGGGTTGGAGCCGGAGCCGTGGATCGGGCAAACGCCGGTGTGATTGTCGCCCCGGTCTTTCAGGCGGTCGAAAACACCATAACGCCGGAGCACCATTTCCATGGTGACCCGGCTTTTTATGTCCCTGAAATCGACGGGGTGGTTTTTGGTCGTCATAGCATCTCCTTTCGGTTATATATAAATACTTGAATAAATTGAATATTTAGTCAAATTCGGGAGTACCGGCCGGGTGGGCGGGGGCCGTCTTACCGTCCGCCTTCTTCCATTGTAGCGGCGGCCCAGAACCCGTCAAGGCGATGGATAACCGGCTCCGCTCCAGTCATCTATTCCGCCTTGACTGAACCTTGGCTTTAGGCCGAAGAACCCGTAAAGGCGGGCTGACTTCCGCTCCGCCGGTTACCCACACCTTGACCGAACCTGGGCTCCCTGCCGCATCAGGGGAATCAGGCGGACGGTAAGACGGCCTGGCCACCGGTATTTAAACAACAGCCGTCAACGAAAATCATATGACGAACAACCAAGAGTATCGAATCCGGCTGGAAAACGGCGCGAAGGTCAAGGAGCTGGTCCTGACTTATGCCGAAGAAGGCGAGGGGTCCCGGGATATAAAAGGTCGAGCCGAGGACTGCCTGCATTCATTCGTGGCGCACACTCAGCCCGAGTGGAGCATCGTTTCGATCTCGAGGCGGTAGCCCTATGAAAACCTCTATGAAGAAAACAAACCGAACGCTCCGGGTGCCGGTCTACCGGCTGGAGCTGGTCAAGGACTCGGAGGCCCGGTACGAGAACGTGACGTGCGCCCAGGACGTGGCTTGCCGGATGAAAGCCTTCGCCGATTCGGATCGGGAAAACATGGTCTGTCTGCTCTTGGACGCCAGAAACCGGGTGGTGGGGCAGCAATTGGTCGCGGTCGGGACCCTGAGCGCCTGCCTGGTGCACCCGCGCGAGGTGTTCAAGGCGGCGATTCTTCGGAACGCGGCGAGCATCATCCTGGCGCATAACCATCCGTCCGGGGATGTCGAGCCGTCCGAGGCCGATCTGGAGCTGACTCGGCGGATCGCGGACGCTGGCAAGCTTCTGGGCATTCAGCTGACCGATCATGTGATCGTCGCGCCGGATGGATCCTATCTTTCCTGCAAACCCGCGATAACATACCTAGACGGCAATGAGGAAAAACGGGTGAATTGACAAAGCCCGTTATTTTTCCTATCCTGAAGGTAGAAGTTTTATTCACTAAACGATAATAATATGACTCAAAACAACAAAGAACAAAAGCCAATTACACTTGATGATTTGGCTGCCTTGATTAAAAGTGAAGCGGCCCGGGTGGAAAGTAGCTTGAATAACGCGATTGACGAACTGGCGGTCGTAATGAAAAGTGAAGTCGAGCGGCTGGACAAAAGAATGGATAATCACATGAGCAGAATTGACAGCCGGCTGGAAAGAATAATCGTTAAAGTTGATATGACCGAGCAGGAAGTAAGCAGTTTGAAGCTGGATACGAACTACATCAAAGACGAATTCAGACGGTTGGATACGGCGATGAGCGGCTATGTCAGCATCTACCGCTTTGACCGATTCAAGAAGTATAACGGGCTAAAAGAAGAACACGACGCAGCCGTCATGAAAGCGAAGTAAATGGATCAGGAAAATGAAAGGGCCTCTTCACCGTGAAAGCGGAGAGGGGGCCTTTTTTTGTGCGGACTTTTTATAAAGGACTCTTGAAAGTTTCCGCGCTCCAAAAATTGAGACTATGACTTTTTTCTAGGAGGATAAACGGAAAGAAAAAAGTCAAGACTACAATTTTCTCCGCTTGAAATTTCAACGCCATAGTGAATATTGCTCCGTTCTTGATACATCACTGGGGCCAGTGATACATCGGCGAAAGGAGTGTAATAGCTCGCAAGCTTTAGATGTGTAGACCAGGTTAGCACGCTGTGGCCTGAATACTTCTTTTGAATATGCGTAAAGAGAAGTATTCGGCCGGTCGAAGACGGACAGGCAACTTTTACTTACTTCTCTTTACGAATATTAAAAAAAGTATTTGCCGGGTAAACCACCTTAAAAATGCCCGGTTTGAAACGGGGGGACAAAGTTGCGCCCGGGAAATCTTCGAAGGGTGCGCCGGCGGCGTGCTCGGGCGCCCCGAAGGAAGGGCGTGAGTTGATATGCGCCTTTTAGGCGGCGTGGAGAACACCAGGAGGTGAGGAGGAGCGGCGGGAGCCAAGGAAGGAGGCAGGCCGGCAAGCGGCCGCGCCCCGAGGGCGCGTGAGCGGGAAGGGTCAGGGAAGAAGGGATTTAATCCGGAAGGTGAAGAGGAGGGGTTGGCGGGGTTTACAAAGCCCCGTAAGAAAATCGGCAACCTCAAATAACGATTGACAATTTCGGCGGTCGGCCCGTAAGATTGAGCCTCGATTCTTACGGGCGCGGGCGACTTTCTTACGGCCTTTCTTACGGGTTTCGCGGCGATTCTTACGGGGTGGGCGGGGCCATGCGCGCGGAATTGAGTCCGGTCAAAGGCGGACCGGCCAGGACTTGGAAGAATTATTACGACCTCTTTTGGACGATCGCCACCCTCAGGTACGTCACTCCGAAGCAATTAGCGGCCGGTTTTAAGGATGAAATCTGGCGGCGGAAATGCGCGACCCTCAAGCAGCTCAAGGCGCTGGCCGACCTGGGTTACCTGGAAATAAGTCCGACCGGAATGATCAAAGCCACGGCCAAAAGCGTGAAGTTTTTGGCCCAATACGCCGAACCCGAATATCCGGGCGAGTACGACGTTCAGCGGATCAAATTGCCGTCCGGAACGGGCGAACGGGACGCCGAATATAATACCGACGCGCTCATCAAAATCATGAAAAAACCGGATTTTTACGCCGTGTTTTATCCGGAATTTTACGAGCGGCCGGGACAGGCGCAAGCATTCCTGATTCCGGACGCCGCCGTGGTTTGGCGGAAAGAGCATTTGGCCAAGCTGGTTTTTCTGGAAGTCGAACGGCAGAAACCGGCCTGGAAAGAATACCTGCTTCAAAAACGGAGGAAGTACGAAACCGTGGCCCGGGATACCCGAACCTATGACGAATTCTGGCGGCATTGGGCCAAGGTTTTACGGCTGGAATTGTGTCCGCCGGAGGAGTTTGGTTTTTCCGTTTGGTGCATAGGCGCGTTCAAGGAAAACTGGCCGGGCTGGACGTTTCAGGAGGAATTATGAGTATGGACGATTCGCACGAAAACAATTGGCCGGCGAAGAGCGGGGAGACGCCGCCGGATTTGCCGGTGTTCGACATTACCACGGTTAATTTGGTGGAGCTGGGCCGGCAGCTCAAAAGCACCTTGGCCGCCAAGCGGCCGGGCTGGATTTTCCTGAAAAAGCGCGGGAACGAGAAGGCCATTCTGGATGAAGAGCATATGCGGGCGCTCTTGGCGCAGATCGAGGACCTTCGGGATATGAATTCCGCGCTCCTGAACCTCAATGCCGAGGTCTATCTGACCCAGGAGCGGATGGCCCGGATCATTCAGCGGTACCGGGAGCAGGAGAATTTCGTCGATGCCGAGGGCCGGCGTTTGTCCGAAATGGCGGAAAAGCGGCACCAGGTGGAGCTGGCGGCTCTGGACGACGCGGCCGTGGAACGAGCCCTGCGGCTCAAGGCCATGGAACTGGAAAACCAGCTCAAGATGGCCCAGATCGAACAGCTCCGGGCGGCGGTCGAGCGGGAAAACCAATTGGCGCGGGCGCGGATCGAGGGCGAGCAGGCCGGTACCGAGCGGATCGAGACCGCGACCCGGGAAATCGACGCCCGGGCCGAATTCATCAAGAAAGCCCTGGAAGCGATCGATATCGCCGAACTGCCGCCCACCCTCCAAACCTATATCACGTCGGCCATTTTCAATCCCCACGGCAGCCAGTTCCAGGACTTCGACCTGCAGGAGCAGCTCAAGGAATTCATCGTCAAGAAGGAAAAGGCCCAGGCCGACCGGGCGTCGGCCGAGGCCCAGATCAAAAAGGAGGAAAAGCGGTCGGTGAAGGCCCAGGCCGATATTGACTCGGCCACGGCCAAGAAAGCGGTTTTCGACTTTGAACGGATCAAGAAGGAACGAGAGGAAAAGGAGGATTAGAGCATGGAGCGAAAAAGTGTTTTTGTAGGGACGGTGTTGGCGGTGCTGGCGCCGGGGACCGGCTTGATTTATGCCGGACGAATCGGCTGGGCAGTGGTCTTTTTCCTGGTGGCCTGTCTGGCCGCGTTGATGGTTTTTTCGGGGGTGTTCGCCATCGTGGGTCTTCCGCTGTGGTTCGTGACCATGGTCGGTTCCGGGATCGGCACGGTCATGGCCGTCAAATCCTACAACCGGCGGCTGGTATAAGCGTAGCCATGGCCAGAAGCGAAGCCAAGACCATTGTCTGTTCGCCCAAGGACGAGCAGACCCAGATCGACCTCATGAGCCGCTTTTACTGGAAGCTTTTGAGCACTCAGGAGGTCCGGCAACTGGACAGTCATTTGGAACTTCGAGGGGAAAACCTTTACAGCGTGACCAAGGACGTGCGGTACGTGAAGCTGGCCTTCCAACGGGAGACCGATATTCCACATTATGAAATGATCAAGGGGCTGGAGAAGGATTACAACGCCTTGCCCATCCCCAAGTTTCCCAAAATCCTTCCCATCAACGGCTGTCTGTTCGTCGGACTGTCGGTCGTTCTCTGGCCGATCACCCTGCCGTTGTGGCTGGTGTACCTGATTTTCTTCTATTCCCTCAACAAGTCCAAGGCGCAACGGGAATACGACCAGCTGGTCATCAGTCGGCAGGAGATCATGGAGCGCTTGGATCATATTGAAAAACTACCGGCGACGGCGTGATCGATCTCGGCGTGCCGCTGGTGGCCAGGGAGGGCCTGGCCGTTCTCGACCCCAGGGCGAGGTTTCGGCACCTTTATGTCCTGGGGGCCACGGGCACCGGCAAGACCACGTTTCTGGCCAATTTGTTCGTTCAGGAACGGCGGCACGCCGTGATCGTCCTCGATCCCGTGGGCAGCCTGGCCGAGGCCGTGGCCGCTTTGGCTCCGGCCGGCCGGCTGACCTACGTGGACAAGGATCATCCGATCGTCATCAACCCCTTGGATCGGGCGGGACTGACCAAATCCCAGCTTGCCAGCGAACTGGGCGAGGTGATCAACGCCTGCGTCCGGGCGACCACGTCCACCCAGGAAACCACCATTCTCCACAAGGAGCTGATTCGGAACGCGGTCCTGGCCCTGCCGGCCGACCGGTTGGACATCAAGGAAGTGGCGGATTTCCTCAATTACGAACCGGTTCGGCGCAAGTACTTCGAAACCCGGACGCCGCCGGTGTACTGGCAATACTTCGACGACCGGGACCCCAAGACCAGGCAGCTCGTGAGCAAGGAAAAGATCGACGGGGCCAAGCGGGTAGGGGCCCGGCTGTCGGCTTTTTACGAGGACGAGAGCCTGCGGCCATTTCTGATCGGCCCGAACCAGCTCGATATCGCCGGGATCGCCCGGGCCAGGCGGATCGTGGTCTTCAATCTGTTCGGGCTCGGGTCCGAAGCCATCGTGTACCTGGGCAACCTGGTCACCCATGCCATCAAGTCCTATTTCCACTACCAGGCGACCCCGGACTCGCCGCCTCTTTTCCTGTACGTGGACGAGTTTCAGAGTTTCGTCACCGAGTTTTTCGACGTAATGCTCGCCCAGGCTAGGAAGTTCAATATCAGCCTGACCCTGGCTCATCAGAGCCACTTGCAAATTTCCAAGGAAACTCTGTCGGCCATCCTGGGGAACTGCTACGCCAAGGTGGTTTTCAACTGCGGGTCGGCCGAGGCCCGGCGTATGGCCGAGGAATATCAGCTCCGCCCTGAAGCCTTCCTCAAGCTGAGCCCGTACGAAGCGTACGTCCAGATCGGGAAGGCCGCTCATAAGGTGCTGACCTTCCCGCCGCCCAAAGTCAAAGCGGGCGGACAACATGAGGCAGGAGAGAAGGAGGCGGACGGACGGGCAAAGGAAAAAAACGGCTCGGGCAAGGCGTTTGACGGTGATCCAGCGACCCCGGCGGGCACTTTTCTGAGGGATTGCTGGTTCCGGTGCTAGAGGCGATGAGGGCGTCCGACGAATTTGACAAAACCTGGGCATCAACCTATTATTTAATAAATCTAAGGAGATATGTTTATGCTCAAGGAGGATGATCCGGACTTATAAGATCGTTAGGTTTTTCGTTCATTAACAAGGCGATAGGCCTGATCGTCTATCGTCACCCGGGAAGGAGGCCTTCATGTCCATGCCAGCCAAACGCAAGGCCGTCTATGACGACCTGTATAACCTGCCGGAGAACATGACCGGCGAGATCATCGAAGGCGAACTGCATGCCTTCCCCAAACCGCATTACCGGCATTCAAATGCCGTGAGTGCGATAGGAAGCGAATTGAAGCCGCCGTATCAATTCGGGAAGCATGGCGGTCCTGGTGGGTGGATTATCCTTATTGACGTGGAGATAATGCTGGGCGAGAACCTGCTTGTGCCGGACTTGGCCGGCTGGAGGCAGGAACGCTTGCCGGCGCCGCCAGTAGGCAATTGGACAACCGTCGTGCCCGATTGGGTCTGCGAAATTCTGTCCCCAAGTACTTTTCGGATCGACCGAGTGCGCAAAATGCCCATCTACGCCGCGCACAACGTCTCATACCTCTGGCTTATTGACCCCCTCAACAGGCTTCTGGAGGCCTTCAAGCTGAAGGACGGCGCTTGGGTGGTTATGGGGAATTACTCCGAAAAGGACAAAGTCCGGGTCGAGCCGTTTCAAGAGGTGGAAATCGATCTGGCCAATCTCTGGTGGGGGGATTAACCGCCGTTCTCTGGGGAAATGATCGCCGCCGAACCTCAGCCAGCCCTCAACCGGTTGGCTGTTTTATATGATGTGCGCATTTTTATAGTATCAGTTGCAAGCAACGATCGCCCAGGCGGATAAAGCCTAGTCCTCAAATAGTCTTTTTCAATCCCAAACCAACGAGCCAACCGCACCTGGCCGACCTCTTTCAGTGTAGCGCCAGCCCTTAAGCCGTCAAGGCGATGGACAACCCTTCGGGATTGCCCACACCTGTGACTGCTTTGGGCTCCCTGGCGCTGGCCCCTGAACGAGTCGGCCGGTAAGGCGGTCTGGCCCTCAATTCATTCCACCGCCGCCACGGAGGTACTATGGACGCACGAATCAATGCAGCCCTGACTTCTATCCTTAGCCAGTTCAAAAGCGGGGACATTCCGGAAACGGTTGCCTATTCGATGTTCCCGACGGCCAACGACATCCCTTCGGCCAACTGGTCCCTGCTCAACCGCACTCTGATGTTTATCGGTGGAACGTCCGACGCCAGGGGGTTCCGGCAATGGACCGAAGCCGGCCGGTACGTCAAGAAAGGGGAGAAAGCCCGAATCTTCATCCTCGTGCCATTTTTCAAGAAACGGCAGGAGGAAGAAACAGAGGAGGAGGCTAGGTTCCTCACAGGGTTCGGAGTCAAAGCAGTATTCGCTTACGAGCAGACCGAGGGTCAAGAACTGGCGTATCGCCAGATCGAGGTTCCTGATCTACCCCTTATGGAAAAGGCCAAAGAGTGGGGGATCGGCGTGAAGGCCGTGCCCGGGAACTATCGATACCTTGGGTATTATTCGGCCGGCCGGAAAGAAATCGCCTTGGCCAGCCAGGAGGAAGCGGTCTTTTTCCATGAATTGGCCCATGCCGCGCATGCGAAGGTCAAGGGGCGCCTTCGACCAGGTCAGGACCCCTTTCAGGAGATCGTGGCCGAACTGTCCGCCCAGGCCCTGTGCCGGATGGTAGGCAAGGAGGCCAAGAACACCTTGGGCAACTCCTACCGCTACATCGAGGGCTATGCCGAAAAGGCGGGCATGTCCCCTCTGACGGCCTGCATGCGGGTATTGTCCGAGGTCGAGCAGGTGTTGGGGCTGATCCTTGCCCCTTCAGCCTAAACGACCCCAGCCGGGACCAGACCACCCGGCTTTTTTATTTTTTCCGACCCACAATCAACTATTTCCGCCGCTTAGCTTATAGATTTGTTAGTTGAAATGTGCCAAAAATGTCGTATATTGACAATTATGGAGTAAATCATGAGAGCACCCCCCCTGGAAACCCGACTTATAAAACGAATAGAACGCAAGCGCGGCGACGTGTTCGTTCGCTCGGATTTCAAGGACCTTGGCGGTTACGACCAGGTTGGCCGCGCCCTTCGGCAGTTGGTTCGCAAGGGGCGCTTAGTAAGAATCGGACAAGGCCTTTACGCTCGGGCAGTTGAATCGCCCTTCGACGGCATACCATCGCCGCTAAAAGGACTTCGCGCCCTGGCGGCCGAAGCTCTCAAGCGGCTTGGTATCGAAAGTGCGCCAACACGGCTTGAGCAAGAGTATAACGCCGGTCAAACGACGCAAGTTCCAGCTGGCCGAGCAATCGGGGTGACCAAACGCGTGCGTCGGAGAATTGGTTACAACGGAATTTATGTGAGCTTTGAGCGTGATCGACCGGAATCTCGTTGAGCAGGGCAAGTTCCGGCCGCTACGGGTGCTGGCCGAGCCTTAGCGTACAATTTTTTCCGAATTCTGTGATCGCCCGAATATGAGTTACCATGGTAAAAAAAAATCCTCAAGTCGTTCACGACATTTGGAATCTTTTTTTTCTTGGTTCTTCAAGGTGTCTTCTTTCCGTTTCTTATAGTCTTTTACGGTCATATGCCATTGCTTCTGAAAAAAAGCACGATAGTACGATTTTTTGAGTACCTTATCGATTATATACGTCATTATAGATACAATTGTTGGGATGAATACTACCCAAAAAGGGTTAAGTTTCCCATTTCCTAATTCATAAACTCCTTTAGAAAATACCACTAAAATACCTAACATGACAAAAATAATTTCACAACAATTTAAGTCCGCATCAATTTTAATTGTCCTACCATTGTAACTTATATAAATAACCCCTGACCAGACACCAACCAAGGGATTAGACGATGATCTAAGAAATAGAGAGGCTGGCGAGAATTTAATAAAATTCACATCATATTCTTCAATTTTCATCCCCCATCTAATTAGACCTAACCTGAGTCTTTGATTGAATATTGCCAAAAAAATTTCGTCAAGATCATTCTCATATTCTCGACAAAATAATACATGGAACGTATACAATTGTTTTATCTTTAAAAATATTTTTAGCACCATATTTTTTCCTGACATTTAACCGTTCCCCCTGTCTCAACTTATTCATTTGGTTTAAAATCGCTGATTATTTTGTATTCAGGAACTGAATACGTCAAAGAATAATCTTCAAAGGGAGGTAGCGCACTGCTGTGGCTCAATCCAAGTGTGATTCCAAACCAATTGCCAGATGTATCGCTGAAAGCGGAAGCACTGAAACGTCGGAAGCCAAATGATAGCGTACGAAAGGGACCTTCCCATGACTCTGGACCACCTTTGCCCCATGCTACTACTGCGGAAGCGCTGGATCCAATATTCTTCCCAAACGCCGGTTTTTTTAATGGCGTATAGTAGCCATAATCGGTTATTTGACCAGGTGCATCACGAAAATCTATTCTTTCTGTACCACAAGAGTATCCTGGACCATATATCAAGGAAAGATTGAAATCAGTCCCAACTGCCCCTGCACCTAACAGTGTAAAAAATATGCCGTGAAGTACCCTAACTTCAACGTCTGTCCAGGTTACTTGGGGAAAAACATGCGGTTGATGTAAATCCCAACCTATCGCAGTGTCCTCATCAATTAATCCAAATGGATCTCTTTTATTTACCGAATTATTAACCACATACAAATATAGATTTAAGTTACGTACAAATAATAACGGATCAATCTGGAAAAATCGCCTCTGTCGATAGTTGTATTGCCGTGCGCGATAATAATATGAATCCGTTTCATTATCCAACCGACGCCCAGTATACAAATATCCATTCCCAACTGTACCGGCATTACTAACCTCCCCCCAGGGCGAATACGCATACCGCTCCACCACGGCTCCGTTTGGGTCGCTCAGGCCGATAATGGAGCCCAAAGCCTCGGCGGAATAATAGTACCTACTATCCGCTCCTTCCAAGATAATGGGTTCATCGATGCCGGGGCCGAAGACGTATTTTTTCTGGATGTTGCCCGAGCCATCGTACTCCATGATTTCCTGGTGGCCGTCGTTGAGGAAGACCGTTGTGGAGCCATCCACGGTTTTTGAATACCGGCGGCCGAAGGAGTCGTAGGAGTAGGTGGAATTCTTGGTGGAAACGGCGGCGGTGAGTTGGTTAACGGCGTCGTAGGTGTAGGTGTTCGTGCCGTCGCTGGTCAGGTTGCCGTTGCGGTCGTAAGTGAGGGTTTTGTTGTTGGCGACGGCGTATTGGTTCAGGTTGTTCGGCGTGTTGGTTTCCGTGCCATTGACGGCAAACAAGGGCGCGAAACGAGGATCCGAGACATCCAGGGAGGTCCGCAAGCCCGTTTTGTCGTAGCCGTAGGTGAAGGTCAACCCTTCGGCGGACCATTGATGCGACAGAGTAAGCAAATTGTTGTCGAGCGAATACGTATAGGCGGTGCTGGTATTGTTGCCATTCGTGAGCTTAGTGCGCCGCGAAAGCGAATCGTAGGTGTACGAGGCGATCACCGCCGGACCGGGATCGATACCGGGGCCGTTGTTGTCATAGCCGATGCTGCTCAGTCGGCTCAACTGGTCATAGGCGTAGGAGACATAGGAATTATCGGGGTAGACCAGCTTGGTCCGCCTCGACAGCGCGTCGTACTCATAGGAAACCAGACGGTTTTCGGGATAGGTGACCGCCAGCAACCGACCGACCCGGTCGTACTGGTTTTGGATCGGACCGTTGGAATCCGTGGCCGTTAAAACTCTTCCGGCCAAATCGTACGTATAGGAATACGTACCAGAACCCGGGACGGTTTTCGAGACCAGACGGTCCAGATTGTCGTACGTGTAGGAGATAATTCTCCCATCGCGGGCGGTCATTTGGACGACGCGGCCGGCGGCGTCGAGAGTATAGGATTCCGCGCTGCCATCCGGGTACGTGGTGGCGATCAGGCGGTCGTAGCCGTCGTAGGTATAGGTCGTCGTGTTGTTGTTGGCGTCGGTCAAGGTGTGGACCTTGCCGTTGAGGGTATAAGTGTACCGGACTTCGGGCTGATTGTTGCCGTTGATGACCGTGACCACGCGGCCAATGGCGTCGTATTGATACTGAGTGGATCGATTTTCCGCGTCGGTCACCTGGGCCAGACGATCCAGACCGTCGTACACATAGGTCGTCACGTGGCCTTTGGGGGAGACCCTTGTCATCACCTGATCCGTGGCGGTGTACGTGGTGGCATATGACTGCACGGGCAGCCCCAGCCGACGGACCAGGTTCGGCCGGCCGTCGGCATCGTACCCGAAATTCGTCACGTATCCAAATGGTTGCGGGGCCGTGGCGGACGTGACTTGGCCCGCCGCGTTGTACGCCATGGTGGTCGTGTTGTTCAGCCCATCCGTCACGCCGGTGACGGCTCCACCCGCATCATACGCATAGGTCGTGGTCAGATTCAAGCCCCCGGGGTCTTGAACGGCCATCACCATATTTCCCGACCCATCGTAGCTGAGCTGGACCACGGACCCGTCCGGAGACGTGACACTGGTGGGCAGCCCTTTGGAATTCCGGGAAAAAGTGGTCACAGCGGATTGACCGCCGGCCGTGGGCTGGGTGATGGCCGCCAGATTCCCCGCCGCATCGTATTGCATGGAGGTGACCCGGCCCATGGGATCGGTAATGGAGACCGGTTTGTTCCAATCCGGGTGATAGGCCATGAGAATGGCGAGCCCGGACCCGCCGCCTTTGGGATAGGCGGTGGCCACCGTGGGCAGATTTTGATCGTTGTATTGATAAGTTATATAATTTCCTT
>JAGVGV010000580.1 GCA_020056895.1 Deltaproteobacteria bacterium | reverse complement strand
CCGCGCCCTGGTTCGAGGCTGAACAAAAAGAACAAAAGGCCCGACGCGCCCTGAATAGAGCCGTCGGGCCTTTGATTTCAACCGGGTAATCCTCGTTGTCCTTTGGGTGGGCCTTTTCCCCTTCTCCGCTTCCTCCCTGGTTTTTCGGATTTCCTAAGCCTGGCGGGCGGCGCGGGCGGCGGCTTTCAGGGCCTGGCGGTCCTTGGGCGGTTCCGGAGCGTCTTCCCGGGCCGTCATCTGGACGGCTTCGGACGGACAGCCGGTGGCGCACACGCCGCAGCCGAAACAGCGGTCCATGTTCGGCTCGGGAACGTCCCGATCCTCGAGCGCGAGGGCCGATCCCGGGCAGCGGTCCACGCAAATGCCACAGGCCGTGCAAAGGGCTTCATCGAACGTCGGCTGGAAGCTGGAAAACAGGGCGAACGCGGGTTTGGGCTGCTTGAGCGCCGTTTGCAGGATCATGCAGTGGCAGGAGCAACAGTTGCACAGGAAGTCGATTTCCTGGGCGTTCTGGCTGCAATGGACCAACCCCGCCTTTTCACACTGATCCAAAATGGTCCGGGCTTCGTCCTTGGTCACGATCCGGCCCATCTTCCGTTCCGCCACGAACTGGGCGGCGAAACCGAACTGGAAACAGGTTTCGTTGGGCCGGCCGCACGAATCGGCCGGATCGATCAATTCCGCTTCGTGCCGGCAAAAGCAGGTGCTGACCGAAATGGGATCGTATTGGTCGATATAGTTGTTCACTTGGTCGTAGGTATGAATCTGATTTCCCGATTGGACCAGGCGGTCCACGGAAATGACCCGCATGGCGGGAAAAGCCAGAACGGCCGACTTGGTCTGGGCGTCCACGGCCGCTTTGTATGCGTGGATCAGCCGGGCCAGTTTCCGGTCCCGGTCGGTGGTGGTCCCGCGCATGAACTGGAATTCGAAAATCCCGGGAACAAAGGGCGGGCCCGCATAATACCGGGTCCCTTCCACCACGGCCGACGAACAGAGCCCCCGATCCGCCATTTTTTCTAGTATCTTCGTTGCTTCGTCCTCGGGCCGGCCGGCCGTTTCCGCCAGCATGGCCGCCGTAAACGGGCCCCGGGGCATGGCGGCGGACACTTCGGCTTCTTCGGGTAGGAAGAGTTCCATGGCCAGGGCATAGAATTCGGGAATGTCCCGGCCGGGATATCCGCCTCCCCGTTTGGCCATGGTGTCGCAAAGCCGTTTGTATACTTCGGGCGTTGTCATCGGATGTCCTCCTTGGGTCGCCTTCGTGGCGATTTTATGGCTATTTTCACGTGATTCGGCCTACCTGACGGGCGGCCGCCAGATCGCTGAGCATCCGGCCGATCCATTCCCGGCCATGGGACAACGGCCCACGTAGCGGCCGCCAGGTCTGGTTCAGCCCATCGATCAGGCGTTCGTACACGGGATCGGCGGTCATGTCCGTCCTCCCCGGTTCATTTGTATACGAAACAATACCTTAAAAAAAAGCCCCGGACCGTGGGAAAGGGGCGTCATCCTCGGATGTCCTTGAGCAGTCTTTTCAACAGCACTCGTTCCTCCCGGCTGAAATCCCGGAGAATCTCCTCGTTCGCCGCCTGCCGTTCCTGTACCAGGTCGTCCCTTTTTTCCACGGCCCGTTCGGTCAGCCCGATCCGGATGATCCTCTTGTCGTCGGGGTCCGGATTCCTGACCACCCAGCCGGCTTCGGCCAGCCGGTCCAAAACTCCGGACAGCGTGGCCGCGTCCAGAGACAAAAGCCGCCCCAGATCGCCGGCGGAAGGGTTGTCCAAAACGAACAGAGCTTCCAGAATCAGGTGCTGAATGGGTGTAAGGCCATGGATGAGGAGCCGGCGCTTGAAATGCTGGTGAGCCCGCTGGTAGGCCTTGGCCAGCAGAAAAATGATGCAGTCGTCAACGGAAGTGGGTTCCATGGGGCCTTGTTCCCAATCGGTTCAAACAGTTTGTATGCAAAATAAACCAAACCGCCTTCGCTGTCAAGACCGAACCTAGTCCTCTGGAGTGGTAGAGGCCGTCCATTCATACATGGCCAAGGCTAACAGCGTGGTACCGTCGATGATCCCGCCGGATCGGGCCATTTTCCCCAAGTCGGTAAAGGTCATGGGCACAACCTGGGATATTTCGGCTTCGTCGCGCCCCGTGGCGGCGGGAGTGAGGTCGTACGCCGCGAAGGCATGAATGATTTCCGTGGAATACCCCAGAGAAGGGGCGAAAGGGAGAAGCGGTTCCAGCCGGCCGGCCTCGAACCCGGTTTCTTCGGCCAGTTCCCGCCGGGCGGCGGTCATCGGGGCCTCGCCGGGGTCCAGTTTTCCAGCCGGAAATTCCAGGGTTTCACGGCCCAGAGCATACCGGAATTGGCGGACCAAAAGGGTCTGGCCCGGCCCCATGACCGGAACGATCACCACCGCCGAAGGGTGCCGGACCACCAGCCGAAGCGATGTTTGATGTTCCCGCGGACCGGCCACCTGGTCGAGGTCCACCGAAAAGGAGCGGGCGTACAGGGACCCCAGGGTCCGAATTTTTGATTCCATCGGTTTTTCCTTGTTCGAGATTATTCGTAACTGCCGGAAAGGAGACGCTCGGCCGCCTTTCTGGAAGGGGTTGTACCGATCAGCGGGAAAAAACTCAAGGATTTCCTGAAAAGGCGATGCCGTACCAAAATCCCACTACCTGGATTGGGGGCCATCCGAACCGAAAGCAGAGGGGACAAAAGGGGAGCTATTCCAGAGTGAGTTTGCCGCCGCGAAACCGAACCCGGTCTATGTTTTCCGGTTTCAGCCCACCCAAAGCCTGGTCCAACCGGGTCAGGCTGACCACCACCACTTTTTGTTCCGGAGCCAATTGATGCAGGTTGTGGTCGATCCGGCCGCTCTTTACATTGTAGATATGGACAATGGTTTCGGCCCATTTGACGATTCGGGAAACTCCGGGGCTCCAGCCGTGTTCCAGCCGTTTCTGATCCGCGTCTTGGGATACATCCACTCCACGCCCGCGCAGGTATTCCACCAGGAT
>JAGVGV010000270.1 GCA_020056895.1 Deltaproteobacteria bacterium | reverse complement strand
GGAACCGCCCTTGAAAACCCTCCCAATTCTGGAATCACTACCCGTTCGCACGATTCGTGAATGGACGGTAATGGAGTAATCGTTAAGATAAGGGGACAAAATGTCCATTAAGAATTTCCGTTCCATTTCTCCTTCCACAACCATATTCAAACGGATCATGGTCGGCCGCCTAAAATGTTTTTATCCCAAAGATCGGAAACGGAGTATAAATCCCTCCATTCATCCAAATCATCCGTACTCATCCGAGTAAAATGAGAATCGTGCTTTATGCGGTCTATTTCCACTACAATCAAATCGTCCGGTTCGAAATAATCGATGAACTTGGACGATTGTGTGGCCACGAAAACTTGGCGTTTCAAGGCCAGGCTGTTCACGAATCCGGCCACGGCGCCGATGGCGTATGGGTGGAGCCCCAGTTCGGGTTCATCCAGGAAAAACAGGTCCGGCATTTCGTCTTCGGGCTGGGCCAGAAGAGCGATCAGGGCCATGAACCGGAGGGTGCCGTCCGAAGCTTGGTCCACGGTAAACAGGTTGTCCGTACCCTTTTCGGTCCACCGGAGAAGAAGGTGGTTATGTTCCGGTTCCAGGAAAAAATCGTCGAACGAAGGAAAAACGTTCCGGATGAGTCCAACGTTCCGGCGGTAATACACGGGCTGGTGTTCCTTCATTCTCAATAAAACGGCGGCCAAGTTCGCGCCGTCCTCCTTCAAGGACCGGCTGTCGTCCTGATGCCATTTGCCTCGGATCCGGGCGTTATGGGACGTATCGTGGAATTGGTGGACCACCATGCGCCGCATGAGATGGACGACCGTTCGGGCCGGTTCGTCTCCGCCTTCGGCTTTGAACAGGAGTTCGGCTTCGCGATGGCCCGAGCCCAGGTCCTCCCAAGGGGTTTGGTCAATGGTTTCGGGAGAAAAGTGGCGAAAACGCTCCCGGGTAAAAACGAATTGGTCGGACGCAGCCCAGGCCAGATCAAATTCGTACTCGAAGCCTCCGGTCTCCGCTTCCAGTTCCAAGGACACAGACAGACCGGGGGTGGTTTTCGGACCATCGAACAGAAATTTTCCCGCCCCGCCGTTCAGACCGACGAAGGACTGGAAATTTCCGCCGCCCTTCATCATCCAGCCGAGCATCCGGAAAAACATGAGCAAATTGCTTTTACCGGCTCCGTTCGCTCCGATGAAAACGTTGAGCGGCCGGGCTTCGAAGTCCAGCTCCCGGATGGACCGGAACCCCTTCAGGCGTATCTTTTTGATTCGGACCGGCAAGGTGGTTTTCTCCTGAAGAGGGGGCCCGGTTTGGCCCGGTTACGTCACCCGGCGCCAAGTGGTTTTGCCGGCGGTGTCTTCCAGGACGACCCCTTGGGATTTCAGTTCGTTCCGGATGCGGTCGGCTTCGGCCCAGTTTTTCGAGCCCCTGGCTTCGTTCCTTTGGCGGATCAGGTCTTCGACCGCCTCGGCCGAAAGGCCGTCCTCGGCCTCGGCCACGTCCCCCCAGTCCTCCCGCTCCAGAAACCCGAATACGGCTCCCATGGCCCGGATGAACCCGGCCCAGGACCGGATGCGGTCCTTGTCCGGCTTGCCGCTCCGGGCTTCGTCCAACAGCCGGTTGAGTTCCCGGACGGCCTCGAACAGGTGGCCCAGGGCTTTGGCGGTGTTCAGATCGTCGTCCAGGGCGGCCTGGAAGGTTTCCCAAAGTTCGGCGGTTTCGGGGCCGGGATCGGCCGGAGGTCCGAATTCGGCCGCTTCCCTGAGCGACCGGTACGCCTTGTCCAGGCCTTTCTTGTTGTCCAACAGGGCCTCTTCGGAAAAATCCACGGGGCCGCGATACTGTTTGGTCAACAAAAACAGCCGGATGACCTCGGGGTGGAATTTTTCGCGCACCTGACGGATGGTGAAGAAATTGCCCAGGGATTTGGACATTTTCTCCTGGTTAACTCGGACGAAGCCGTTGTGCATCCATAGCCGGGCAAAGGGCCGGCCCAGGGCGTCGGCCTGGGCGATCTCGTTTTCGTGATGAGGAAAAACCAGGTCGTGGCCGCCGCCGTGGATGTCGAAGGCCGCGCCCAAAAGGTCGTGGCTCATGGCCAGGCATTCGGTATGCCATCCGGGCCGGCCGGGAACGCCCCAGGGGGTGGGCCAGGCGGGTTCGCCGGGCTTGCTTTCCTTCCACAGAGCGAAATCGAAGGGACTCCTTTTCCGTTCATCCACCTCGACTCGGGCTCCGGCCCGCATGTCTTCGAGGTTCCGGCCGGAAAGGCGGCCGTATTGGCGGGGCCGGGTAACGTCGAAGTACACGTCGCCGTCCACCGGATACGCGGACCCGTTGGCGATCATGGCCTGGATGTCTCGGACCATGGATTCGATGTACTCGGTGGCCCGGGGTTCGAAATCGGGCCTCTGATTCCCCAGGGCATCCATGTCATCGTGGTACGATTGGATGTGGCGTTCGGCCAGGGTCCGGCAGTCTTCGCCGTTTTCGTTGGCCCGCTGGATGATCTTGTCGTCCACGTCGGTAAAATTGCGGACGTAGGTCACCTGGTAGCCCCGGCGTGTAAGGTGCCGGACCAGGACGTCGAAAACCACGGCGGCCCGGGCATGGCCGATGTGGCTGTGGTCGTAGACCGTGGGTCCGCAGACGTACAAACCCACGCGGCCGGCCTGGACGGGAACCAATGGTTCTTTCCGTCCGGTCAAGGTGTTATATAGAACCAGCGCCATTCATCCTCCGTATCCGTTCCATCGCGGGTAGCGCCCTTTGGATGATCCAGGGCTTCGACGATCCCACCCTCTTGCGGAATGGCTGTCAGCGATCAGCCGTCAGCGGTCAGTTCATAAGGAAGGAATTCGGATTGTTTTTCATGGTCATGAACCACGTTCCTTCCTACTAGGCGGAAGTTTATTAAACGGATCGCCGCCCGCCCGGGTGCTTGAAGCCGACTCTTTTCCATGCAGCCGGCAAGCCGCCGAAGGCCTCATAGATTCGAACGGCTCCCCACTGACTGCCTAGACCCCCAGCCGCCTTTTCCCCGGAACCGATCCCGGTCCCGGACAGTTTTTTCGTTGCAACAGAGCCACGGCCTGGGCGGCCAGGCCTTCCTCGCGGCCCACGTATCCCAATCCTTCGGTGGTGGTGGCCTTCACGTTCACCCGGGAGGCGTCCACGCCCAGGGCCTTGGCCATGGTTTCGACCATCCTGGGCGCATGGGGTTTGATTTTTGGCCGCTGGGCGAGCAACGTCAGGTCCGCGCCGGCCAATTCGAAGCCGGCGGACCGGACTCGGTCCATGGTGATTTTAAGCAAAGTTTCGCCCGCCGCGCCGGCCCATTTGGGATCGGTATCCGGAAACAGGCCGCCGATGTCGCCCAGACCCGCCGCGCCCAGCAGGGCGTCGCAAAGGGCATGAGCCATCACGTCGCCGTCCGAATGCCCTACCAGGCCCCGATCGAAGGGGATGGCCACGCAGCCCAGCATCAGTTTTCGTCCTTGGGCCAATACATGAACGTCGAAGCCCAGGCCCACCCGCATGTCCCTCTCCCGGCCGCACTGGATCAGAGTTTCGGCCAGCACCAGGTCTTCGGGGCTGGTGATCTTGATGTTTTCCTCAACGCCCGGGACCACGAACACGGGCCGGCCCAGGCGTTCCACCAGTTGGGCCTCGTCCGTGCCGGTGAATCCGGACCTTCGGGCATCGGCCAGGGCTTCGGCCAGAATCAGGCGGTCGAAGGCCTGAGGCGTTTGCGCCCGCCACATGAGCCGGCGGTCCAAGGTGGTTTGGATTACGCCGCCTTCCACCTGCTTGAGGGTATCGCGAACCGGCACGGCGGCGATGGCCGCGCCGTGTTCCCGGGCCGCGTCGATCACGCTTTCGATCAGGCCGATGGGCGCCAGGGGCCTAACGCCGTCGTGGACGACCACAAGGTCCACCTCATCGTCGAGGGCCAGAAAGCCGTTGTACACCGATTCCTGGCGGGTTTCCCCGCCGGCCACCACGGCCGCGATCTTGGTGAAGCCAAATGGCTCCACGGTTTTTTCCCGGGTGGTTCGTTCCAGCCCCTCCGGCACGACCACCACCACCTGATCCACGGCCTCGACCAGATCGAACCGGGATAGGGTGTGGGCCAGAACCGGCCAGCCGCCCAGTTCCAGGAACTGTTTGGGCTGTCCGGCGCCGAAGCGGAGCCCCCTGCCTCCGGCCGGGATAATGACCCCGACCGCGCCCGTGGGCAACCCGTCGGTGTCCGCCATGATCGTCCTCTTTCGTACGGCGGTCCCGAGGCGGGACGGACCGCCCGTTTCGGCCGGACCTTATAAAGCCCGGCCGCGGCCAAAGTCGCGGGCAGCCGCTGGGGAAAATCCCCCGGAGCGGCGCCTTCGTTCAAGAGGGAGGGGCCTGTAAGCCGAGTTCCGTGACCCATGGCCGGTTGCCCGGGCCTTGGGCCGGCGACCATTCCTCTAGGAGCCCGGTTACCCGGACCCTCCAGCGACCTACCCGGGGGCCTCGGACGGGCCGTCCTACCGCGCCCCCCTATTTGGTCTTGCTCCAGGCGGGGTTTACCAAGCCTTCGGCGTCACCGCCGAAGCTGGTGAGCTCTTACCTCACCGTTTCACCCTTACCCCGGAAAAATCCGGGGCGGTTTGCTTTCTGTGGCACTTTCCCGGGGTCGCCCCCGCTGGGCGTTACCCAGCGCCCTGCCCTGTGGAGCTCGGACTTTCCTCCCGTCCCCTCTCGCCTTTCGGCGCGAAGAAACCAGCGATCGCCCGTCCCGCTCCCCCTTTTCAACCCGCGAACCGTTGTTTTGACCATACCGGCCGGGCCCCCACTTCCAGACGGAAGCCGGAATGGGTTAAGTGCCCGTACCTACATGAAGAATACCAGAGTCCGCCAATGACCGCAACCACTCCGGTCAGGCCCCCCCTAAAGCTCGCCCATTAAAAAAACGGGAACCCCCGGCCATCGAGGGTCCCCGCTTGGGCAAAGGGGGTCAAGGACCCTTTTGGGAACCTAAAAGCCTTTTTTCACCATGTAATCGGCCAGGTCCGACACGCGGCAGGAATAACCCCATTCGTTGTCGTACCAGGTCACCACCTTGGCCAGGTTCCCGCCCAGCACGTACGTGAATTCCATGTCCACGATCGAACTGTGGGGATTGCCCTTGTAATCCATGGAGACCAGGCCTTCGTCGTCCACGCCCATCACACCCAAAAGCGGGCCGGCGGCGGCGGCCCGAAGAACGTCCCGAAGCTCCTGAGTGGTGGTTTCCTTGCTCAGGGTGGCCACGAAATCCACCACGGACACGGTGGGCGTGGGCACGCGGAGCGAGTATCCGTCGAACTTGCCCTTTAGGTCCGGGACCACCAGGGCCACGGCCTTGGCCGCGCCGGTGGTGGTGGGGATGATGTTCAGGGCGGCGGCCCGGGCCCGGCGAAGGTCCTTGTGCGGCAGGTCCAGAATCCGCTGATCGTTGGTGTACGAATGGATCGTGGTCATCAAGGCTTTTTCGATGCCGAAGGCTTCGTGAATCACTTTGGCCGGCGGCGCCAGGCAGTTGGTGGTGCAACTGGCGTTGGAAATGATGTTATGCTTGGCCGGATCGTAATTCTGATGATTCACGCCCATGACCACGGTAATGTCTTCTTCCTTGGCCGGAGCGGAAATGATGACCTTTTTGGCGCCGGCCTGGATATGGGCCGCGGCCTTGGGGCCGGTAGTGAACACGCCGGTGGATTCCACCACCAGGTCCACGCCCTCGTCCCGCCAGGGAATCTGGCCCGGATCGCGCATGGCGAAGCACTTGACGAGCCGGTCGTTGATCACGAACCCATTGTCCTTGGCTTCCACCTTGCCGCTGAACACGCCGTAGTTGCTGTCGTACTTGAACAGGTGGGCGTTGGTTTTGACGTCGAACAGATCGTTGACCGCCACCACCTGGAGCGTATCCGGGTGACGCTCCATCATCGCCTTGAGGACCTGGCGTCCAATGCGCCCAAAACCGTTGATACCGACGCGAATCATAACCCCTCCTTGCCTTTCCCCAAACCGGCCGGCGGCGGACGCCCGTGGGCCGGTACTGGCGTTTCGTTTTCAAGTTCGGCAAAGGTCCGCGCCCATTGGAGGACCCTCGCCCGGGCCGGCCCATCATGGCGGCCGCCAAGTCCAGCGAGCCTCCCCCAAATATGAAGGCGCCGCTCTCCGGTATTCATCAAAATAAACCCGGCCCGCCTCCGAAGTCAAGCCTTGCCGAAGGTTTGGGCCCGGGTTGAAAATCATTGTTCGAAAAGCGATGTTTGGCCGCCGAAACCCTGTTCAGTCTTGACAAAAACGTCCCAATGCGGTTTTCTGGATGAAGGGGACGAGACTTACTTCATTTTACGTGAACCAGGGGGCATTTGCCATTTTACCGGGTCTCACCGGTCACCTCCACTCTTCTCATCCCGGTCCCGCTCCTGGGACGCTCACGACGCCCAAAGGCGAAGCGCCCGAAGGCCTTCACGAAAAACACCATCCGGGCCTTCCCCGGTCCATGGAGAATCCGTTTATGAACGTACTACTGGTCCATCCGGAATATCCGGCCACGTTTTGGAGTTTCAAGCACGTTTTGCCTTTTGTCGCCAAAAAGGCGGCCTACCCCCCCTTAGGATTGTTGACCGTGGCCGGAATGCTGCCTCGGGAATGGGTTTTGAGGCTGGTGGATCTGAACGTGGACAAACTTAAGGACCAGGACATCGAATGGGCCGACATGGTGATGGTCAGCGCCATGATGGTCCAGAAACCATCGGTGCTCCGGGTTCTGGAACGCTGCCGGCAAAAGGGCGTCCGGACCGCGGCCGGCGGGCCGCTGTTCACCAGCGCGGAGGATGACTTCAAGGACCTGGTGGACCATCTGATTCTGGGCGAAGCGGAAATCAGCCTGCCGCCCTTTTTGGCCGATCTGGCGGAAAACCGGGCCGAACCGGTGTACCGGGCCGCTCAATTCCCCGATCTGACTCAGACCCCCGTTCCCCGCTGGGACCTGATCCCCATCCGCAAATACGCCACGCTCATGATCCAATCGTCCCGGGGATGCCCCTTCAACTGCGAATTCTGCGACATCACTAATCTTTTCGGCCGGGTGCCCCGGCTGAAAACCGCCGAGCGGCTCATTGGCGAACTGGACGTGATGTACTCGATGGGCTGGCGGGGCAACATTTTTTTTGTAGACGACAATTTCATCGGCAACAAGGGCCAGATCAAAAAGATTCTGCCGGAACTCATCGCGTGGATGAAAGCGCGGAACTATCCCTTCACGTTTCTGACCGAAGCGTCCATCAATCTGTCCGATGACGAGGAACTGATCGAACTGATGGTGGAAGCCGGATTCGACACGGTGTTCATCGGTCTGGAAACGCCCAACGAACAAAGCTTAAGGGAATGCGAAAAAAGCCAGAACCTCAAGTTCGACATGCTGGCGGCCATTGAACACCTGCAGGCGGCCGGTATTCAGGTTTTGGGCGGATATATCGTGGGGTTCGACAACGACGACGAAACCATTTTCTCCCGCCAGATCAAATTTATTCAGGAATCCGGAGTGGTTACGGCCATGGTCGGCCTCCTCAACGCCCTGCCCAACACCAAGCTCTGGCAACGGCTGAAAGAAGAGAACCGGCTGCTTCTCGGGTCATCGGGCGATAACACGGACGGCACCATCAACTTCATTCCCAAAATGGACAAGGACACCCTGATCCAGGGGTACCGGAAGGTGGTCCGGACGATCTACAGCCCCCGGCAGTTTTACCGCCGAGTCAGCCGATTCTTGGAAAAATACCAGCCCCGCCGCCGCCGGCGGATGACGTTTGCCGAATTCAAGGCGTTCCTCCGGTCGCTGTTGTATCTGGGCGTTCTGGGGAACGGCGTGACGCAGTGGTATTATTGGAAAATGCTGGTTAAATCGGCCATTTTTCACCGCAAGGCCTTTTCCGAAGCGGTAACGCTGATGATTTACGGGTACCATTTCCGCAAAGTGGCCAAAAAAGTATCCGCCCAGCGGTCGTGATCCGAGGGTTTAAAAAAAGGGGGCGAAGTTCGCTTCGCTCCCTCGGTATTCATACACCCCGTGCCTCCATGCCGGTGTCCAGACCCCGGTCCTGGTAATTCGCGCCCAATACACCGCCCCCTCACATCTGACGGCCCTTTCCCGAGATTTCCGGCGCTGACCGCAACGATATGCCCAAAGGGGCCCCATACCTTCGCGGGATCAGCGCCGGGCGCATTGACGGTTCTATCTCTCCTGATATAATGTAATCCTGGGTAACAATTCGGGGAATCCACGAATGTTTATTCAAACCTTGAACCCAATCTCTTTTTTCTTGAAGGGAAGGAGCAGGTATGGCCCTCGTCCAAGTCCGATATAATAACTGCGATGCGGCTACGGGTTTTGGCCAGTTCGACCTTAATGTGATTCCCCCCGCCACCCTCGAAGTGATCGTCAAGGTCTATTTCGATGTGGATAACAATTTACCGGCGTTCAACACGGGGGCCTTTTTGAACGCCTGGCAAGCCAATGTCAGCACGATATGGGACAACAAAATCCGGATCAAACTGGATGAACAAAACGGTGAAACGTTAACCACCCGATTCGTCATCCAGGAAGTCAACGGCCTGGCTGGCTGCCATTTTCCCGTCTATCTTCAAAAGGGGTACGCCCAGGACTCGGGCGTGAAATTTCCGAAAGTCGGAAAATTCGGCGGCAACCGAATCTACCTGTCCCTCATGGACCAGGACAACCTGCCCTATTATCAGGCCGCGGCGGCATCCATCCAAAGCGGCGTGTTGGGCGCGGCTCGCGTGGGGATGTTTTTTGATGAACAACAACGGGTCTTCAATATCGCGGGCCAAGGTCCGGCCACTATCACCTTGAACCGGTTGCCCAATGGTTGGGAAGTGGCCCTAGGTTCTCGAGCGCTTTTGAACAACATCTGCGCGGCCATCGCGGCCACGCCCGACTATCTGCCTCAACCGCCCATCAAAATCACCGCCGCGTCCGGCCTTACCACCAAAGCCACGGCTTTGGCGCAAACCGTGGTCAACTACATGCGGGCCCGGGGAGTCACCGCGCCGACGACCGTGGCCAACGCCGTCACCACCAAGAAAAAGTTCAAAATGCCATTCACGTCCCACAAGCCAACCGCCACGGTAACTCTGGAAGTATTGGCGGCGGGGGAGATGTACAAACGGCTCACGCCTGGAACCGCCGTGGCCGATTACGTGGTTACGGCCCATGAGTTCGGCCATCTATTGGGCCTGGTGGATGAATACCTTGATTATTCCAGCATGACCAACCTGATCATTAAAAACTCCCAACCGCTTTGGGACAATTTGTGCGATCAGCATCAACCGCAGGTGACCAAAAGGGACTGGCACGGCAAGTTCAATGACAGCATCATGTCCGTGGGAACCCGGGTGTTCAAGTGCCACGCGGTGACGATCTGGGAGGCTCTCGCCACTGCGTCAGGCACTGACTGGAAAATCGTGGCTCCGGTGTGAGGCCGGCCATCGCTTTCGGTTGTATACGCATCCGATGAACGATGTGGCGCCATTCCCCAAAACGTGGAAAAAACCAGGGCGGCTTGAGGGGAGCGGCCAGGCGGTCATGGCACGGCGGGAGGGCGCCGCGAGCCGGGGCGTTTCCCCGCGTGAACCACGAAGAATACAAAACGGCCGTACAGGCGAGGTG
>JAGVGV010000419.1 GCA_020056895.1 Deltaproteobacteria bacterium | reverse complement strand
CGCATGGACTACCAACAACTGAACCAGGACCGAAGGTCCATCAACTTTTTCGACCCCGAGGCCACGATCCGGCCCGAAGATATCCGGGCCATCTTCGACCGGGCCAAATTCGCGCCGTCGTCCTTCAACTTCCAACCGTGGAAAATCGTAGTGGCCCTGTCCCCCGAAAGCAAGGAAGGGCTCCGCAAGGTGGCCATGAACCAGCCCAAGGTCACCGAAGCCTCGGCCGTTTTGGTGATGATCGGCAACACTCGGCAATACGAAGAATCCGAAGACGTGCTTCGGAACAACATCGAACGAGGTCTCCTGACCGAAGATGCGATTCCTCACGTGGTGAACATGGCCCGGGGTCTGTACAAAGGCCGCGAAGCCGCGTACGCCTCGCGCAACGTGGGACTGCTCGCCATGAATATCATGCTGGCCGCCAAGGAACTGGGCTGGGAAACCCATCCCATGGACGGTTTCGACGTGGACGGCGTCCGATCTTATTTGGGATTGGAGGATAAATACCTGCCGGTGATGTTCATCGCCATCGGCCGGCCCAAACCGGACCTGAAGCTGCCCCCCAGGGGACTTCGCCGGAGTTTCGACCAGGTGGTGGACATTCGATAGGGCAAAGGGGAATAAGGTGTAAAAACGGGGACGGGACGGTCAGGCGGTGGCCGCCGCCTGGCTTCGTCCCCAAGCCGTTTGGCGGCTGGCCATGTACAATACGTTCAAAAGGTCTTCGAGCGTGCAAGGTTTGTTCAAATAATCGAAAGCGCCCAAGGCCAGACCATCCCGGGCGGCGGTGGACGAACCATGGCCGGTCAGGATCACGACGGACAGGTGCGCGTCCATTTTTTTGAATATTTTCAATAGCTCAATGCCGTCCAGATCGTCCATTTTCAGGTCCACCAGGGCTACGTCGAAATCGTACCGTTTCAGCGCCTGAATGGCCGCCCCGCCGCAGGGAGCGGTCATCACTTCAAAACGACGCCGCGTCATGCGCTTGGACAAAACATCCAGGAACCCCTCTTCATCGTCCACCAATAAAACGCGGATCGGCTTGGTCCGATTCATGGCCGGCTAGTTTCTCCCGCCCAAAGGAACAATGGCCTGGACGGGGTGAGCCCGGGCGCGGGTTCGGGATTTGCCGACGGCCATGGACCGTCCTTTTTCCTGGAGGGCGTCCTATCCAAAAGTCCACCGGTTCCCATCGTCGGGGCGCCATCGGCCCAGGGAAGTCCGGCCTCGGTTTTTTTCGAAGGCCGTTCCTTGGGAAACGCCGGCCAGTCACCGCCAGCGGGGCGGCTGAACCAGATTCGGCCCAACAAAAAAAGAAAGCAGAAGACCACCGCCAGTTCCAGGACGTTCCATCCGTCGGCCGGCATGTTTGGGGTAAGGGACGTCCAATCCAGCAAACGATCCATGGCCTCCGGCTCCTTTTCCATCGGTCCGAACAGAGGAACCGATGTTTCCTGTTCGAGCAACGGTCATGCCAAGCTCCGGGTTTGGCCCGCCCAGGCCGATAAATATATTCAACTTATTGAATTATTGGTGATTATGATTAGGGGTGCCAAGTACGGTGGGAAGGAACGGTACGGATTCGGCCGGAAAATGGAGTGGTCGTCGGACGGTGAAAGGCTCCAAGGCGTAGGGTGGTTTTACGGTACGTTAAAAGCGCCGACAGGTCCAAGGGCGCCGGCCCGGGGGATTGGGGGATGAATCCGGCCTGGGACAAGGGCGGGAAGGGAATCCGGGGGGCGCGTATGGGGTTGGCGCCGGGGTTGCTAAGGATACATGCGAACCCTACCAAATCCCGCAAACACGACCCTTCCTCATATCCTCATCGCGGGAGGGCCGGAGGAAACTCCGACCCTCCCCCGCCTATCGTGGGGGACTGATTCTTCGGCTCCGTCGCCAGTCATGGGCCGCCGAAGAGCCGAGCCAAAAGAGACCGCTGGGCCCAGGCACGCCTCGCTCGCATAAGAAGGACAGTGCAAAACGAGCCATTATGGTCTGGATCGAGGAGGGTCCTGGTTTTTAAGCCGGAGGAATACATTCGGTATTTTGAGGACTTAAAAACAGGACCCGACGATGAGGCGGGCCAAAAGGGCCGTTTTGCGTTTTAACCCCGGCCGCCGGGGGGCGGCCCCTGACGCCGCCGGGTTTGCATCTGAAGAAAACCCTGGCTGAAGGGATAGGGGCCGCCGGAAAAATGGTCGCAGGGAAAACGGTCGCAATCCCTAAGGCAAAACGCCACCTGGCGGTCCGAAGCGCATTTTAATATAGGGCAGAATCCGCCCAAGCGTTCCAACTGGACCGCGAGCTTCTTCGCGGCCTGGTCTCCGTTTCCCGGACCGCAGGGGGAGCAACGGCCGCTGGCGCCCAAGCCGCAGGTCAGGCAGTTGATTCCGCAGGCGCCGGTGCCGAAAATTTCATCGTTCATCAATGTCTCCTATGGCCTGGACTTTTTGGAAATGGGGGACCGAGTTCCCCCTGAATTCCCCAGATGGCCTCACTCCCCAGCCAGCCGATGGGACAATACATTGATTAGTGCCCAGATGCCATCCAAGGCCAGGTGGCGGTGAGTGAACGAATCGAAGGTAATGGTCAGGCCCGCTTCGAATTCGTCATCCCCTTCGTAAAGGGTAAATCCTACCAGAATTTTAGGCAGGGCCAGCAGCCGGAAGGAAACATCGCCCTCCGCGGCGGGCCGGGCGCCCATGACCCGGGCCTTGGCCATCAGGCCTTGCCCATCCCGGCCGAACCGACGAAGCACGGGTTCCTTGGAAAGAGCATGGGGGCCCTTGAAAAACAGTTCGCCTCCATCCAGTTCCCGTTCCGTGACCATCCGGCCCGAAAGGCCTTCTTCCGCCGCATGAGCCAGGTAGCTGAGCAGGATCAGCCCGGTTTGGAAGCCGGGGGGGCGCGTTCCTTCGGGGACTTCGATGGTCCGGCGGACCGGGTCCACCCGGTGGTCCACGCCCAAAAAGGGCACGATATATCCCAAGGCCGGATCGTACCGGACGCCGGCCCGATACGCCGCGTCCATGGGCGCCAATCCGGTCAGGTCGTCCCACAGGGCGGGAGGCAAACGGTCGAGACCCCGATATAACGTCGTGGTTTCCGGGTCCACCGGCAGGGAGTCCACGGACATGAAGAAGCACTCCTTTCCTTACAGGATCAGGATAATAAGGTTTGGCCACCCGGAGTTATAGCACGGAATCGAGGCTGGGGGATCGGAAGAAGGCCGAAAGGGCGGCCTTCTCCCATCGTTATTTTTCGGCAAAAACCGACTCCGGCAAGGAACCGGGGCAAAAGAGGGGGAATCCGGCTTCAGAAAAGAATCCCCGCGTACCCCACGAAACTGTCTCCGGGCATCACGTCGTGGCTGGTGTAATAATCCACCAGGCATCCCTTGTCCGATCCCAGAGCCCGGGTGGCGGCCATGGCCGAAACGGCTCCACCGGCGCTGCAGGCGCTCTGGCTTCTAGCCGCGTGCTCCAGGGCGCCCGGCCCGTCCATGGCCACGATCCGGTCAATGAACCCCCGGTCGTTCTCCTTTTTCACCCATTCCACCGCTTTCGGGCCTCGGCCGGCGGGCGAATACCCGTAGTTGGGGCCGTAATGAGTCAGGTCCGTGGACCCGAAGGCCATCAGGGTTTTGCCCTGCTTCCGGGCCAGGTCGGCCGCCAGGGCGCCCAGGCCGATGGCGGTTTCGTCGTGGGGCGATCGGAGGGCCAGCAGCCGGCTTTGGGGGAAATAATGTTTGATCAGCGGTAGTTGGATTTCCACGGTATTGTCGTTGGTGGCCGCGCCTTCCTTGCGGAGCCCGGTGTTTTGAGCCAGGGCCTGGGTCAGGTCCCCATCGATTTCCAGGTCGCCCAAGGGGGTTTCCCAAAACCGGTCGGCGTATAAAATTCCGGGGCCGGCCCCCAGGTGGCCGCCGAACAGGGCCACCACGTCCGGCTGAGCCCTTTCGGCGCACAGGTGAAAGACCAGGGCCGCCAGACGGCCCGAAAAATACCACCCCGCATGGGGGACCACGCCGCCGAAAAATTGGGGGTGATCCAGGTGAAACGGTGCGATATAGTCGCCGAATCCTTCGATTTCTTTCAAAAGGTCGGCTTTTTTGTCCGGATACCAACCTCGGGGCAGACAGCGTATTCTACGGTCCATGATCGGCCTCCATGGAAGCAATGGGGTTATTGTACTCCTTTTTGACAATCGGCCCAAGGAAATGATAATGAAGGAAAAAAGTTCGTCCGGCAAGAAAGAGGGGGACCTGATGGAGAATCCCTACCCCATACTAAGGGAACGCGGCTTTATTTACCAATCCACCGACGAAACCGGCCTGACCGACCTGTTCGACCAGGAACGGGTTACGGCGTACATCGGCTTCGACGCCACCGCCGACAGCCTCCACGTGGGCAGCCTG
>JAGVGV010000107.1 GCA_020056895.1 Deltaproteobacteria bacterium | reverse complement strand
GACCGGTCCGTGTTTTCCTGGATCGCCTTGATTTTTTTGCGAATATCCTCGGTGGAAGACGCGGTCTGGCCCGCCAGTTCCTTCACTTCGCCCGCCACCACGGCGAACCCCTTACCCGCTTCGCCGGCCCGGGCGGCCTCGATGGTGGCATTGAGCGCCAACAGCTTGGTCTGGTCGGCGATGTCCACGATCACTTCGACCACCTGGTCAATCCCCCGGGCGCTTTCATGAAGCTCCTGGACGGCTTGGCCGGTTTCCTGAGCCATTTTCGCCGCTTCGCTGGCCGTCGAAGCCGAATGGCCGGCGTTTTGGGCAATTTCCGATACGGACGCGGTCATTTCCTCGATGGCCGAAGCCATGGTGGAAATGGTAACGCTCAGTTCTTCGGCCGATGAAGCCACGGCATCCAGATCGGCCTGAGCCCCTTGTGCCTGGCCGGCCATATCGCCCAGGTGCTTGGACATCTGGTCCGACGCGGCCGCCATTTCCTTGGACACCGCCGCCAATTCAAAGGACGCCGCGCCGAGCTGCGTTACGGTTTCCGATACCGGCTGGATCACGCCTTGGATTTTCTCCACGAACACGTTGAACCAATGCGCCAGTTCACCGATTTCATCCCGGCTGGTGATTTTCAGCCGAACCGTCAGGTCCCCTTCCCCCTGAGCAATATCTTTGAGCGCTTCGGCCGTCCGGCGGACCGGTCGGGTGATCCCCCGGATGACGATCCAGGACAACACCGCCAGGATCAGCACCGTTACCCCCACGATACCGGCGTTCAACAAGGTGCTCCGATTTTGAAGGGACTCCACCTCCTGATGGGAAAACAACGCAATCACTTGCAACGCTTCCTGAAATTTGTTTTCCGTCGCGTGCAGCGTCTTGGTCAGTTCCTGAAGCTTAATCACCCCGGCCGCGATCAAACCTTCGTTTTTCTTGATCTGGCTCTTGGCGTTTTTCAGGAATTTCCAGTTCCCCTGCAATTGGGAGTCCTCCACGGTTTCGATCATGCCGTCGATGATCGTGATGCTCTTGTCCATGGAATTCGAAAGCTGTTTTTCCTTCATCTGATAATCAAAAACCGAATTGCTGGTCGCCAGATCGTTGATATTGATCAAAACGGACGAAAAATAGGCCAAATATTCCCGAAGATGGTCCCGGTAGGTTCGGATGGATCCCGGGAGTTCCTGGCCCGAAGTTTGCAAATCACTTTCAATAAGAGCAATGGCCTTGATGGCTACGCTCATTTCGCGTTCGGCATCCTGGAACAGCCGGGATATAGACGACCGCTGGAATTTGAGTTCCTTGACTTCCTTGGCCGCGGACTGGAACGCCTGAAGATGAAGGTTCAAGTTTTCCTCCGCCGCTTTAAGCCCTTCCTCCAGTTTCGGGTCGTGAGGCCGTTCCCTGGCGGCTTTGAGCATATCCGTTAAAGCCTGGGACCGCTGGTTCACTTCGGTCAACAGATTATCCTTAACCTCAAGCAGGTATTGGTTTTCAAAAAGCAAAAGGGCCGAACCGGTATTTCCCAGGGCTGCGGCGTCATCCTTGGCCTGTTGCGAGGCCGCCACTTTGACGCGGGCCCAATACCCCGCCCCGGCGATGATCAAAACCGCGATCAAACCCATCAAGGGCAACAAAACGATCTTGGCGGCTACGGACCTCCGCCGGTTCTTTTTTTCCTTTTTACCCATGGTGGCTGCTCCTTACGTTCTATCGAAGGCGTTCGTGAGGGAACATTGCGGACCGGGCTGGTGGAAACTAAAAAAAATAAAGCCATTCGTTGTTCCAGCGTCCAACCGGAACATTTTGCTCCCTTTTTCAGGGTTACCCATTGGTTCTCACCGCGAACCATTTTCGGTTTGTACCGCTTGCCTGGTTAGATCGATCCTGCTGGATTCACCGTTGGAAGATCGTGTTGCATGGATTGGTCATACCTCAGAACCCCAGGGTGGCGCAAGCGGAATGAACGGCCGGAAGGCGGCCGGACTCAATCCCCGGAGACCCGCCAGGAACCAGACCTTGCGGATGGAGTTGGGGAAGCGGTGATCCGTCCGTTCAGGGCAGGGGGATGCTGAATCCCTGGCCGCTTTCCAGGACGTTTTTCAGGCCGGCCTTCAGGAGATCGGGCTGGGTGGCGATTTTGAAGAGTTTGGCGCCCCGGGCGTCCACCAGGGTGTTGTGGTAGGAATAGCCATCTTTTCGGAGTACCGTGATTTTTTCGTCAAAAAGGATAAAATGATAGGCCAGCCCTACGTACGCCAGGGCGGCGCCGACCACCAACAGAAACACCATGAATTTTTTCATTGGGCCAACTCGCTGAGTTTGAAAAAAAGCTCCACAAAGAAACCGGCCACCTTGAAGGCCAGGTATCCCACCACGATCAATAAGGCCACTCGGCCGGCGCGGTTGAGCGCCAGGTTGATGGCTTCCCGCCGCTCCTCGCGGGCCTGGACCAGCATTTTCTTTTCCAGGGCTTCGGCCTTTTTCTCAACCGATTCGGTGGCCAGCCGGTCCATGGAAAAAACAAAGCCTCCCCCCGCCGGCCGGTCCCCCAGCCGCTCGAACCCTTCCTCCACGTGGATGCCCAGGACACGGGAAATGAACTCCTCCACGGCCTGATAATGATTGGCCCTCAGGCTGATGAACCGCAGTCCAACACCCAGTTGGTGGCCCTTCTGGTTGATGACCCGGACCACTTCGGCTTCGGCCTGGACGGGTTCCTGCCACTTGAGGTTGGGCAGGGTGAAACTGAGCTTCATCAGGTTCCCGGGCTGGACCGGATCCTGGATCTGAAGCTGAATCCCCGTGGAACTGACATCCCGGGAGCGGGATTGATGCCAGGTGAGGCCGTCCGCGGAGTATTGAACCTTGGTGTCCAAAGGAACCCGGTGAGACTCCCGCTTTTCGTACCCTTGAGCCATGGCGTCCACCTTCCTCCGGCCGCCTCCGCCGGATCCGGAACCGTGGCATGATTCTTGATACAATTTCAGCCGGGGACGATTCAACTTTTTCGCCCCAACCGCCGATACGTTATGTAAGCCCTACGCGGTCACGAAGGGTCAGGAGGCATTCCATGAGCAAACGTCAAATAGTGGCCATCTTGATGCTCAGCCCGCTTTATTTCACCATGACCCTCCGGCAGCGGCTGTGCGTTTTCAAGGACCTGTGCCCGGCGGCCTTTCCCGGCCCTGCGGCTCCATCCACCGAAACCGCCTGAATCCCGTCCACGAAGGCCGCTCAACGCCGGTTCCCCGGCGTCTCTATCAGCCCCCCGCGCCGTGGCCCGAAACCACTTCGGGAAAGGCCAACCGGCCTTGGTTGGCCGCCGCCTTGGCCCTCCGGTTCAGGTTCCGCAACAGAAAAGCCCGTTGCTTGGCCCGATTGGCGCAGGTGGCGGCGGAACAATAACGCTTGTTCCCCCGCCGTGTGTCGTCCAGGAAAAAGGTACCGCATTCCAGGCACTTTCTCAACCGGAAGATGCGGCGGTTGATAATCAGCCCCCGAAGCTGCCCATACAGCAAGGCCCGGTACGATTCGGCGGTAATGCTTTTCTGGAAGGCCAGCCGGCCCAGGTCTTGTTCGGTGATGTCTTTTTTGACCGGAGGATAGGGCACGACCACTTCGCCTACCCGTTCCGCTTCCCGAAAAACCGCTTCCCAGGTGGCCAGGGGAATGGCCCGGCGCTCGCTGATGGTGGCCAAAAGTCCTTTAATTTCGTCCTGAAAGCCCAAAAATTGGCGAAAAAACTGATCATCCGGCCGAGGCATCTGATAACGGGAAAAAAAGGGCCGATCATCGGGGTTCACGTTCAGGCCGGCGTCCCGAAGGCGGTCCACGAATTGGGGCCAGTTCAATTTATAACGGGTTTCATCCCGGACACCCTCCCCCACGATCACTTTCATGGTGGTTTCCAGGACTTCGAACTGGAAATTGGCGAAGGCCAGGATTTCCTCGTGCATTATTCCCCCAATTTCCCGGCATTATAGGCGCGATTCCCATAACGGTCAAGGATTAAAAGGAAAATGGAGCCAATGCACCGGGTCGAACCCCGAGCGCCAACCTTTTTCTCCTTGATGTCTTTTCCGGTTTTTAGTACGACTGGGGCCACGTAAGCAAATGGACTAAAAGGGACACTTCCACCCGGCACGCAAGGGCCTGCGAGGGGGCATGGATTTATTCGCCAACGGCAATCAACTGCTTAAATTGTTCGTGGAATTCTTGGGCGTGGGCCAAAGCCATCAAACGGTGGAGCCGGAGCGGTGGCGACGGGTGGAAGCGGATTTCGGGCCATCCATCTACGCTGATTTATTGTATCTTTTAACCCGCAAGGAATTCACTCGGGATGAGGCTCGAAGCCATTGGTATCAGCTTCTGGATCACCAGCACACCCTGGCCCGGGCCGTGGGCCGGGAAGTAGGCTTCCAGGTGGCCCTGTGCGATTATTTCACCAATGTTCACCCCTTGCCCGGCAACCTGGTGGTCGTGGAACTGAGTTTTCTTCTGGAAAAGGAACGAACCAGCCTGCTCGACGGCTTGACGGGCCTTTATAACCGGCGGTATCTGGACCGCGTATTGGACAAGGAGATCGAACTGGCCCGGCGGTTCGGGCAAACCTTCGCCGTACTCCTGATCCACGTAGACCAGCTTCGGGAATACCACCAATTGCACGGACGGGACAACGCCGAGCGGGTCTTGAGCATCGTGGCCGACCTGGTGCTCAGGCAATCGCGGATTTTCGATCAAACGTTCCGATATGACGAAGACGATATCGTGATGCTTTTACCGAACACCGACCGGGACAAGGCGTTCATCGCCGCCGGCCGCCACCTGAACAACGTGTCGGGCCACCCCTTTCCCGGCCTGGAAACGATTTCATCCGGAACGCTGACCGTGACCATCGGCCTGGTGGTGTATCCGGAGGAAGCGGACAAAAAAACCGAGCTGTTACGCCATGCGGCCCTGGCCGTGGACCGGGGTCGTCGTCAGGGGGGCGGTCAGGTGGTGTTTTAGCCCTCGCCGTCCGGGTCCCCAGTCCACCCTTCCCCCTCCCCGATTTCACCATGGCCCGAAAAAAAGCCGAGGGAATCCCGGCTGGAATCCCCTCGGCAGGGTGGACTTTGGGTTTGAATCGATTCGTGGCGGGCGGGTTTACTTACCGCCCTTTTCCACTT
>JAGVGV010000690.1 GCA_020056895.1 Deltaproteobacteria bacterium | reverse complement strand
GCCTACGGTCAATCGATCGAGCGGGTTTTGAGCACGTTGAATATCCGGCCCGAAAACGAGACCGGGGAGGAGGCCGCCGAACCTTCGGCCGACGAACCCGATCAGGGCGACGATGAGGACGACAAGGACGAAGCCGGCGAAGGGCCGGAAGGGGAGGGGCATGACCCGGCCGCCTGATTCCCGCTTTCCCCTGGCCGACTTGGCTCAAGCGCTTCAGGCCGCCCGCCGGATACTGCTGATGACGCACCTTAACCCGGACGGCGACGCCCTGGGATCCCTTTTGGCCCTGGCCGAAGGCCTGGAACGGCTGGGGAAAACGGTCACCCGGCACCACGAAGGTCCGGCGCCGGCCATGTATGGCTTTTTACCGGGTTTGGACCGAGTGGCCCCCACCCTGGGGCCCGTGGACGAATACGACCGGGTGTTGCTTTTGGACTGCCACGAACTGGACCGGGTTGGACCCCAGGCGGCGGCCCTGAATCCCGGAGCCCGGTTGATGGTCCTGGATCATCATCTGACCCGGAACCACCTTCCCGATTTGGCCCTGGTGGATCCTTCGGCCTCGTCCACCGGGGAACTGGTGTTTGAGCTATTGAACCGGCTGGGCGTGGACTTGACCGAATCCATTGCCGTTAACCTGTATGTGGCCATCGCCACGGATACGGGGATGTTCGCCTTCGACAACACCTCGAAGTACGCCCTTCAGGTGGCTTCCCGCCTGGTGGCGGCGGGCGCTCGGCCGTGGGATGTCTTCAGCCGATTGTATATGGAACGGTCGCCGGCCTGGGCCCGTCTGTTGGGGCTGGCCCTGGCCCGGATGGAATACCATTTCGGCGGCTGGATGGGGCTGATGATGGTTACGGCGGATATGCTGGCCGAATCGGGCGCCCTCATGGAAGATACCGACGGTTTCGTTGAATATCCCCGGCGGGTGGCTGGAGTTGAACTGGCCGCCCTGTTCCGGGAGCATGGCGACGGGAGCGTGAAGGTGAGTCTGAGGTCCCGGGGGGGCTTCAACGCCGCCGCCGTGGCCCAGCTTTTTGGCGGCGGGGGGCATTTTCAGGCCGCCGGTTTCAGTCTTTCCGGTTCCCTGGCCGATGTCAAGGCGCGTGTTCTCGACGAGATCGGCCGCCAGAGGCCCATGGCGGACCCGGTTTCATGACCGGAGCGGATCGGGGTTTCGACGGCGTGCTCGTCGTGGACAAGCCCGCCGGCCCCACTTCATTCGATGTGGTCCGTCGGGTCCGGCGGTGGGCTCGAGCCCGGAAAGCCGGCCATACCGGAACCTTGGACCCCATGGCCACGGGCGTTCTGGCCGTCTGTCTGGGCCAGGCCACCAAATTAGCGCCTTTTCTGCAGGAAGGGGACAAGGTATACGAGGGGCGGATTCTCCTGGGCCGCCGGACGGACACCGAGGACGTGACCGGCCGGACGTTGGAGGAGCAGCCGGTGAACCCCTTGGACCCCGCCGACGTGGCCGCCGCCGCTCAAACGTTGACCGGATGGATTGACCAGACCGCGCCGGCGTTTTCGGCCGTAAAGATCGATGGCCGGCCGTCGTACGAACGGGCCCGCCGGGGCCTGGAGGTTCCGGTCCGGGTCCGACGGGTGATGGTTCACGAACTGGAAATCACGGCCGTGAACATTCCCCTGGTCTCCTTTCGGACCCGGGTGTCCAAAGGAACGTACGTGCGGACCATGGCCGTGGATTTGGGTAAAAAGCTGGGGCTGGCGGCCTGCCTGGAACAGTTGCGGCGGCTGAAAACGGGGCCTTTTGACCTGGACCAGGCCCTAAGCCTGGACGAGATTGGGCCTTTGGCCGAAGCGGGCCTCTTGGCCCCCAGGATCGTGAATCTGGAACAGGCCGTGGCGTTTTTGCCGCGGGTCGAAGTATCCGAGGATCAGGCGCGCGGGGTGGCCCATGGCCGGCCCCTCAGTGTTCAGGACCTGGCGCTGGAGAGCCTCATTCCCGGACCGGTCGGGATTCATCGGACCGGCCGGGGGTTGTTGGCCATTTACGAATGTCATCCCCCCGCGAACCCCGCGTCCGAATGGTTGACGCCGCTTAGGGTGCTGGGGGGCGAATGAACAGGACCCGCGAGCTCGTTGCTCGCGGCCAGGCCGCGTAAAACGCGAGCGGACCTGAAAACGTTCTCGTTCCATACATGAGGAAGACTCCAGGCGGCCTGGCCGCGAAGAGCTTCAATTGGCCGGCGAAACGGCCGGCTATCGAGACAAGGAGGAACAAGGTGTCCATCACTCCGGAAAAGAAACGGGACCTTATCGACGGTTATCGGAACCACGAAGCGGACACGGGATCGCCCGAAGTCCAGGTGGCTCTTTTGACGGAGCGCATCATCAACCTGACGGAACACTTCAAAACGCACAAGAAAGACCACCATTCCCGTCGTGGGCTGCTCAAGCTGGTCGGCCAGCGCCGCCGGCTGCTCAACTATCTCAAACGCAAAGACGTGAACCGGTACCGCGAACTGATCGCCCGCCTTGGCATTCGCAAGTAGCCGAAAGGGGGGGGATCCGGCCCCGTAGCCGGACCTTAAGGAGTAAGTGAACAAGATGAAAGTGGAGACCCAATTTGGAGCGGTAACGCTGTCGATCGAGACGGGCCAAGTGGCCCGTCAGGCCGGCGGAGCCGTGATCGTGCGGTGCGGGGACACCATGGTCCTGGTGACCGCGGTGGCCTCGGAGGAGCAGCGCCGCGGGATCGACTTCGTGCCGCTCACCGTGGATTACCAGGAGCGGTTTTACGCGGTCGGCCGGATACCGGGCAACTTTTTCAGGCGCGAAGTAGGCCGGCCTTCGGAAAAAGAGACCCTGACCTCCCGGTTTATCGACCGTCCCTGCCGCCCGTTGCTGCCCAAAACCTGGAACTACGAGACCCAGGTCATCGCCACCGTGTTGTCGGTGGATGAAAACTACGACCCCGACCTGTTGGCCATGATCGGCGCCTCGGCCGCCCTGGAAATCAGCGACATCCCCTTCAACGGCCCCATCGCCGGGACCCGGGTGGTGCGCGTGGACGGCCAGATCGTCATCAATCCCATCCAGGCTCAGGTGGAAGCGGCGGACATGAGCATCATCGTGGCCGCCAGCCGCGACGCCATCGTGATGGTGGAAGGCGGCGCCGCCCAGATGCCCGAAGAGGAACTGCTGGAAGCCATTTTCCAGGCCCATCGGGAACTCCAGCCCGTTCTGGACATCCAGGACCAGCTCAAGGCCGCCCTGGGCAAGCCCAAGCGGGAACCGGAACAATTCACCCATGATGAAAACCTGATCGCCCTGGTCATGGACCGGTACGCCGACGCCATGCGGGCGGCGGTGACCATCCCGGCCAAAATGGAACGGCACAACGCGGTCCATCAGGTGGGGCATCAGGCCCTGGAACAATTGCTGCCCGAATATCCGGAAGGCGAGGCCGACATCAAGGTCGCCCTGGAACGCCTGGAACGCAAAGTCCTGCGGGGCATGATCCTCCAGGAAGGGCGGCGGGTGGATGGCCGCGGGTTTACCGATGTTCGGCCCATCCAGTGCCAAACCGGCTTTCTGCCTCGGGCCCACGGCAGCGCGTTGTTCACCCGTGGGGAAACCCAGTCCCTGGGCGTGGCCACTCTGGGCACCAGCTACGATGACCAGCGGCTCGATTCGGTCATCGGCGAATCCACCAAGAACTTTTACCTGCACTACAACTTCCCGCCCTATTGCGTGGGCGAAGTCAAGCAGCTCCGGGCTCCGGGCCGCAGGGAAGTGGGCCATGGCGCCCTGGCCGAACGGGCCATCCGGGCCGTGATCCCCGCCCAGGACCAGTTCCCGTATACCGTCCGCGTGGTTTCCGAAATCATGGAATCCAATGGCTCCTCGTCCATGGCCTCGGTTTGTTCGGGCATCCTGGCCCTGATGGACGCGGGCGTGCCGATCAAGGCGCCGGTGGCCGGCGTGGCCATGGGGCTGGTGGTGGAAGGCGACCAGGTGGCGGTGCTGACCGACATTCTGGGCGACGAAGACCACCTGGGCGACATGGATTTCAAGATCACCGGGACCCGGCAGGGCGTGACCGCCGTGCAGATGGACATCAAGATCAAGGGCGTGACCCGCGAGATCATGTCCAGGGCCCTGGCTCAGGCGCGGGACGGCCGGCTCCACATCCTGGACCGGATGGCCGAAGCCATCAGCGCCCCCCGGACCGAGGTTTCCCAGTACGCGCCGAAGATGACCACGATCCATATCAATCCGGAACGGATCAAGGACATCATCGGCCCCGGCGGCAAGATCATCAAGAGCATCCAGGCCGAAACCGAAACCCGCATCGAAGTGGACGATTCGGGCCGGGTGAACATCTACGCCCCCAACCAGGACCGGGCCGACGCGGCGGTGAAAGCCGTCCGCCGGTATACCCAGGAAGCGGAAGTGGACCAGGTGTACATGGGGAAGGTCGTCAAGATCATGGATTTCGGCGCTTTCGTTGAAATCCTTCCCGGCACCGACGGATTGGTTCACATTTCCCAGCTTAGCCACGAACGGGTCCAGAAGGTCAGCGACGTGGTGGCCGAAGGCGACGAGATTCTCGTCAAGGTTCTGGGCATCGACAAGCAGGGCAAGATTCGTCTGTCCCGCAAGGCCGCTCTGGAAAGCCGGGAAGATTCCGGCGCCAACCAATAACCCCCATCAGGGGTCCCCTGGTTCCCATGATGGAACCAGGCGGGCCGGGAGGCTGACCATCGTGTACCGGGGGACCGAACTAGGCAACCGCTTGCGCATTGTCACCGAACGGATGCCCCACGTGAAATCCGTTTCCGTGGGCATTTGGGTGAACGTCGGCTCCCGGGACGAACGGCCTGGGGAAGAAGGCATCTCCCACCTGATCGAACACATGATCTTCAAGGGCACCACCCGAAGATCCGCCCTGGCCATCGCCAAGGAGATCGACCAGGTCGGGGGCATGTCGAACGCCTTCACCAGCAAGGAGTTCACCTGCTTCCACGCCAAGGTCATGAGCAACCATCTGTCTCTGGTCAGCGATCTGTTGTCCGATATTTTCCTGGAATCCCTGTTCGCCGCCGAAGAGCTGGAAAAGGAGCGGCAGGTGATTCTTCAGGAAATCCATATGGTGGAAGACACGCCGGACGAACTGGTCCACGTGCTTTTTTCCAATCACCTTTGGCCCGACCATCCGGTGGGCCGGCCGGTCATGGGGACCCTGGAATCGGTCAGCACGATCTCCCGGGACGACATCCGCGCCTATCTGGCCCGAGCCTACCTTGGGCCCAAGATCGTGGTCGCCGCCGCCGGCGACGTGGACCACGACGCCCTGGTGGACCTGATGGGGCCCGCTTTGGCCGCCTTGCCCCAGGGACCTCTTCCTCAGCCGGCGCCGCCCCCCAAGGCCGCCACCGGCCGCCACTTGGTCTCCAAGAGCCTCGAACAGACGCATTTGTGTCTGGGCACGGTGTTTCCCGGCGTGCTGGACGAAAAACGGTACGCCGCCGCGCTCCTCAACGTAATTCTGGGCGGCAACATGAGTTCCCGGCTGTTTCAGGAAATCCGTGAAAAACGAGGGCTCGCCTATTCCGTTTATTCTTTTTTCAGCGCGTACATGGATACCGGCATGCTGGGCGTATACGCCGGCGTGGAACCCCATCAGGCGGCCGAAACCATCCGGCTGGTGGCCGAGGAACTGGCCAAGTTCCGGCGGGGCGAGCTGGCCCAGACCGAACTCCGGGACGCCCAGGAACACCTCAAGGGCAGCATCATTCTGGGGTCCGAAAGCGTGGACAACCGTATGACCCGGCTGGCCAAAAACGAAATTACCTACCATCGGCCCATCGATTTCGATGAAGTCCTGGCCGCCGTCGAACGGGTGACCGTGGACGAGGTGGTGGCCCTGGCCGGCCAATACCTGAAGCCGGAAAATCTGTGCCTGACGGCTCTGGGACCCGGCGCCGAAACCCTGGCCGAGGACCTCCCGGCCTGAGGCCCTCCAGGCTTCGCACCGGTGCTTTTTATGGGAATATCGACGTGACCTTATCCGGCGATTCCATTCCGGTTCGCTTTATCCGGCTTTTTCCCGAGCGGGACGCCGACCTGGACACCCCTCGGTACATGACCGCCGCTTCGGCCGGGCTGGACCTTCAGGCCGCCGTGAACCAGCCCTTAACCCTGGAGCCCGGACGCATCGCCCTGGTGCCCACCGGTCTGGCCATGGCCCTGCCGCCCGGGTACGAGGCTCAGATCCGGCCCCGGAGCGGCCTGGCGCTGAAGCACGGCCTGACCCTGGTCAACGCCCCCGGAACCATCGACGCCGACTATCGGGGCGAGATCGGCTTGGCCATGATTAATTTGGGACCCCAGCCGGTCACCATCCAGCGGGGGGACCGGGTGGCCCAGATGATCATCGCGCCCGTGGCCCGAGCTCTGGTGGTCATGGCCGACACCCTGGACGATACCGAAAGGGGTTCGGGCGGCTTCGGCCACAGCGGCTGAGCCGCCGGCCCGCTTACCTTATCCAAACGCCCCCAGGAACGTCATGAGGACCCTTCCGCACTCCATCCGATAAAGGAGCCCTCCCATCATTCGCTTCGCCACGCTCGCCAGCGGGAGCAAAGGCAACGCCCTGTGGATCGAATCCGATGGGCAGGCCGTGCTGGTGGATTCCGGCCTTTCCGCCCGCGAGCTGAAAAAACGAATCGCCCTGGCCGGTCTGGATTCGTCGAGGCTCAAGGCCATACTGGTCAGCCACGAACACCGGGACCACATCGCCGGGGTGGCCGTGGCCGCCCGGGCCTTGAACGCCCCGGTGTATTTGAATCAGGACACCTTGCGCCGGGCCGCCTGGGCCATGACCGGTTCCCTGGACCTTCGATCCTTCGATACCGGCCGGCCCTTTGCTTTGGGGGCTCTGACCATTCATCCCATCTCCCTGTCCCACGACGCGGCCGATCCGGTGGGGTTCATCTTTGAAACGGCCGACGGCGCCCGGCTGGGACACGCCACAGACCTGGGGACGTCCACACATCTGGTCCGGGACCACCTGAGGCGCTGCCACGGGCTGATTCTTGAATTCAATCACGACCTAAGGATGCTGATGGAAGGTCCGTACCCTTGGGACCTGAAAACCCGGGTGAGGGGCCGTCGGGGGCATTTGTCCAACGAACAGGGGGCGGAGCTGTTGTCCTTTCTGAGCCATACCGGGCTCCAGGCGGTGGTCCTGGCTCACCTGAGCGAAACGAACAACCAACCCGAACTGGCGCTGGAAGCGGCTCGGGCCGCCGTCAGCCAGCCGCCGTTCGAACTGCTGGCCGCCCGGCAGAGCCAGCCCGGCCCGGTGATCGAAATCATCGGGAAATGAAGGTTGGCGAAAGTCTGAACAATCGCTTCGCCGGGGCAAAAGAGACGACGGCCGTTGGCTTTTTCCCCCGGAAATAACCCCTTTAATCCAACGGGTTAAAGGTTTCGTCCGATCCATTCCTTTTTTTTCTTGACATTTGATGCCCCGGCCATTAAAAGGGGTCCTCGCGACCAAGCGAAGTGCCGGGCCGTTAACTCAGTGGTAGAGTATCTGCCTTTTAAGCAGAGAGTCGCTGGTTCGAGCCCAGCACGGCCCACCAGGCCATCCGTCCCCATCGTCTAGCCAGGTCCAGGACACCGGCCTTTCACGCCGGCGACAGGGGTTCAAATCCCCTTGGGGACGCCAAAAAACAAGAGGTCGGACCAACCTCTTCATAAATCGCCCGCCGGATACAACAGGCTCTCGGAGTGAACTTCTGAGGGCCTTTGTTATTTTAAGGCGGACCGCTTGGTAAATGGGATGACCTCGGCTTTCCGTGTCAGCCCTTCCAGCGCCGCCCGGGTCTGCTCCAGGCCCAGGCGGTGAAGGTATTGGGTCGCGTGGG
>JAGVGV010000256.1 GCA_020056895.1 Deltaproteobacteria bacterium | reverse complement strand
GGCCGGCCGCTTAAAGCGAAAGGGCCTTGGTGAAGGAGATCGGCAAAAAGAGATTCTTCCACAAGCTGACAGCTGACGGCTGATAGCCGACATCCCCCCCCCAAGAGCCTTGACGACGGGGGTGGTTTGTGGAATAAGGGGCTGACCCAAAATAGGAGAACGACGGTGGAGGTGGCCCAGTGACCCAAAACCCCCGGGTGGTGTACATCACCGGCGGTTCCCGAGGCATCGGCCGGGCGGTGGCATACCGCATGGCCCGCCCTGGAACGGTGGTGGTGTTCAATCATTTCGATCCCACCCCCGAAGCGGCCGATGAAACCCTGGCTCACTTGGCCCAGCAGGGCGTAACGGCCGAAGCCCAGCACTTTTCGGTGGCCGACGCCGGCGCCGCCAATAGCCATCTGGAGGCCGCGGCCCAAAAGTACGGCGGTCTGGACGTATTGGTCAACAATGCCGGCCTTACCCGGGACGCCCTGGTGCTCCGGATGAAGGAAGAGGACTGGGACCTGGTGATGAGCGTGAACCTCAAGGGCACGTTCCTCATGGCCCAGGCCGCGGCCAAAATCATGGTCAAGCAGCGCCGGGGCGCCATGGTTAACGTGGCCTCGGTGGTGGGCGTGATCGGTAATTTCGGGCAGGCCAACTATTCGGCGTCCAAAGCCGGAGTGATCGGCCTGACGCGAACCCTGGCCAAGGAACTGGCGCCCCGGAACATCCGGGTCAACGCCGTGGCCCCCGGATTCATTGAGACGGACATGACCGCCCATCTGCCGGAAAAAGCCCGACAGGCCTTTCTGACCAGCATCCCTCTGGGACGGGCGGGCACGCCCGAAGACGTGGCCAATGTCATCGATTTTCTGGCCAGCGAACAGGCTTCCTATCTGACCGGCCAGGTGATCCACGTGGGCGGCGGCATGTTCATGGGAGCCTAGAAGTAAACGATTCATGGAGGAATAAAATGTCGATCGAAGAACGTGTCATCAAAATCATTGCCGAACAACTGAGCGTGGACGCCGCGGATGTGGTCCCTTCCGCTTCCTTCACCGACGACCTGGGCGCCGATTCCCTGGACCTGGTCGAACTGATCATGGCCATGGAAGAGGAATTCGATATCAAGATCGAGGACGAACAGGCGGAAAAGATCAAGACGGTCAAGGACGTGATTGACTTCATCAAGAGCGTGTCCTAAACCGGACCCATTGCCCTTGGTCCCCGAACTCCGGCTTTTCCCCGAAGAACCGGAGTTCGGGAGCCTTTCGGCATGACCCGGGCGGTGGTGGAGCGTTCCCCGGGGAATCCTTCGGGCGCTGAACCTTCCGCCCCTTACCCGAACGAAGAGGTAGGCCTTGTTTTCAACTTCCGGCCAAAGGCGCGTGGTGGTCACCGGCGTGGGAATCCTTTCCCCCGTGGGCATCGGCGCGGAAGAAAACTGGCGGGCGATCACGTCCGGAAAAAGCGGTCTGGGCCCCATCACCCGCTTCGACGCCTCCACGTATAAAACCCGCATCGCCGGGGAAGTGAAAAATTTCAAGCCCGAGGAGTTCATCGACAAAAAGGCGTCCCGCCGGATGGACCCCTTTGCCCAATTCGCCATGGCCGCCGCCCGGATGGCCATGGAGTCCAGCGGGTTGAAAATTGAAAAGGGTGAAGCCCACCGGTACGGCTGCATCATCGGGTGCGGCCTGGGGGGTTTGGCCGAGATTGAAAAAACCCATCGGGTGCTGCTCGAACGCGGCCCCGACCGGGTCAGCCCCTTTTTCATTCCCATGCTCATCGGTAACATCGCCCCGGGCCAGGTATCCATCGAATGGGGCTTGAAAGGCCCCAACCTCTGCCCGGCCACGGCCTGCGCGGCGGGCACCCACGGCGTGGGCCAGGCGTTTCACCTGATCCGCCACGGGATTTCCGATGGCGCGCTCTGCGGCGGCGTGGAATCCGTGGTCACGGGGCTGGCGGTCAGCGGTTTCAACTCCATGAAAGCCCTGTCCACCAGGAACGACGATCCCGAACGAGCCAGCCGGCCCTTCGATCTGGGCCGCGACGGATTCGTTATTGGCGAGGGCGCCGGGCTGTTGGTGCTCGAGGAACTGGAACGGGCCAAAGCCCGGGGCGCCAATATCCTGGCCGAAATCGTGGGCTTTGGCATGTCCGGCGACGCCTATCACATGACCGCTCCGCCCGATGACGGTGAAGGCGCGATCAACTGTATGCGGGCCGCCCTGAACGACGCGGGCCTGGAACCCGGGGACATCGATTACATCAATGCCCACGGCACCTCCACGGAACTCAACGACGCCATCGAAAGCCGGGCCATCCGAACCCTGTTCGGCGATCATGCCAACCGGCTGGCCGTCAGCTCCACCAAAAGCATGACCGGCCACCTGCTGGGCGGCGGGGGGGGCGTGGAAGCCGTGTACACGGTGCTGACCCTGGCCCATCAGGTCATGCCGCCCACCATCAATTACGAAACGCCGGACCCGGCCTGCGATCTGGACTACGTGCCCAATCAGGCCCGGCCGGGCAATATCCGGGCGGCCTTGAGCAATTCCTTTGGCTTCGGCGGCACCAACGGCGCGCTGGTTTTCACCACGTACCAGGGCTAGACCGCTCCTTGAACCGGGAAAGGAGCGGAACGGTCCGCTCCTTTTTCGTTAAACCCAAATAATGCGGCTGTGTTCGTTTACGAGGCGCCGAAATGCTTAGCGAAACACGAGGTTGGAGCGATTTTCGGCCGAAGGTGTATCACGAGATACATCGAGGTCGAAAACCGGGAAACCTCGTGTTGCAGCAAGCAGTTCGTCGCCGCAGTAGAAGACAACCGCATTATTTGGGTTAAACCGCCCATCCGTTACCGTTCCAAACGAAAGAGTTTCCCATGAACATCATTTTCGGCAGCGACCACGGCGGATACCAACTGAAACAGGTCCTGGCGGCGCACCTGGAAAAAAAGGGCCACCGGGTAACCGACGCCGGCGCCTTCGACACGGTCTCCAGCGATTACGCCCAGTACGCCCTGGTGGTGGCCCGGTCCGTGGCCAAGGGCGAATTCGACCGGGGCATCCTGATCTGCGGCACGGGCCTGGGCATGTCCATGGCCGCCAACCGGATCATGGGCGTCCGGGCCGCCTTGTGCGCCAACGAATTCACGGCCCGCATGTCCCGGGCTCATAACGACGCCAACGTATTATGCCTGGGCGAACGGACCACGGGAACGGGCCTGGCTCTGGCCATTCTGGATGCGTGGATGGACACGGAGTACGAAGCCGACCCCCGGCATATCCGCCGCATCGGCCTGTTCAACCGGATCGGTTAGGTCGGCCATGGGCTACGATCTTCTGCTTCACCAGGCCGATCCGGAAATCCACCAGGCGCTTCGGTCCGAGTTGGAACGCCAGCGCCGAAAACTGGTGCTCATCGCTTCAGAAAATTTCGCGTCGCCCGCCGTTCTGTTCGCCGGTTCCTCGGTAATGACCAACAAATACGCCGAAGGGTACCCCGGCCGGAGGTATTACGGCGGGTGCGAATTCGTGGACGACGCCGAACGGCTGGCCGTCCAGCGGGCCCAAAAGCTCTTTGACTGCAAATACGCCAACGTCCAGCCCCATTCCGGGTCCCAGGCCAACATGGGGGTCTATTTCACCCTCCTTTCCCCCGGCGATACCATCCTGGGCATGGGTCTGGCCCACGGCGGCCATTTGACGCACGGGGCGCCCATGAGCTTTTCAGGCCGGCTCTATAAGGCGGTTTCGTACGGGGTCCGGCCCGACACCGAAACCATCGACATGGACGAAGTGGCCCGGCTGGCCCGGGAACACAGCCCCAGATTGATCGTGGCCGGCGCCTCGGCCTACCCCCGGCATTTCGATTTCGCGGGGTTCGCCCGAATCGCCGCCGAGGTGGGGGCTCGCCTCATGGTGGATATGGCCCACGTGGCCGGGCTGGTGGCGGCTGGAGTCCATCCTTCGCCCGTGCCCCACGCCGATGTGGTCACCTCCACCACCCACAAGACCCTCCGGGGGCCCCGGGGAGGCCTGATCCTGAGCCAGGATGAAGCCTTTGGCCGGAACCTTGGTTCCACCATCTTCCCGGGCATCCAGGGCGGCCCGCTCATGCACGTGATCGCCGCCAAGGCCGTGGCTTTCCACGAAGCATTGGCCCCCGGGTTCGTCCAGTACCAGGAACAGGTGATCCGGAACGCTCAACGGCTGGCCAAGGGATTGGCCGACGCCGGCTTCCGGGTGGTTTCCGGCGGCACGGACAACCACCTGATGCTGGTGGACCTGCGCGGAAAAAACCTTACCGGCGCCCAGGCCGAAGCGGCCTTGAACCAGGCCGGCATCGTGGTCAACAAAAACGCCATTCCCTTCGATCCCCAGCCGCCCCAGGTGACCAGCGGCCTCCGCCTGGGCACTCCGGCCCTGACCACACGGGGAATGGCCGAAGCCGAAATGGACCAGGTGGCCGGGTACATTCAGGACGCTCTGACCAACGTGGACAACCAATCACGGCTGGCCGCGATCCGGGCCGAGGTGGAAACCCTGACCGACCGCTTCCCTCTGTACCCCGGATTGGAGGACCTGTGACCTCGGACCGGCCTAGCTGGAATGAATATTTTCTGCAACTGACCGACCTGGTGGCCACCCGGTCCACCTGCCTAAGGCGAAAAGTGGGGGCCGTGCTGGTCCGGGACCGGCAGATACTGTCCACCGGGTACAACGGCGCCCCCCGGGGACTGGCCCATTGCCTGGAAGTGGGCTGCCTGAGGGAAGCCCGGGGAATCCCCTCGGGGGAACGGCACGAACTCTGCCGAGCCATCCACGCGGAACAGAACGCCATCATCCAGGCGGCCCGTCATGGCGTCCGGCTGGGCGAGGCCATCCTCTATTCCACCCACGCGCCCTGCGTTATCTGCGCCAAAATGCTCATCAACGCCGGCGTCACCACCATCTATTACCGGCGGGGATACCCGGACGACCTATCCCGGGAGATGCTGGCCGAAGCCAGGATCGACCTCATCGAGGTGCCTTCATGAAATGCCCCTTTTGCGCGGAACTGGAAAACAAGGTCATTGATTCGCGGCTGGGCAAGGATGGCCTGAGCATCCGGCGGCGGCGGGAATGCCTGTCCTGCGGCCGGCGCTTCACCACGTACGAACGCGTGGAGGAAATCCAACCCCTGGTGATCAAGCGGGACGGCCGGCGGGAGCCCTTCGACCGGGAAAAGATCCGCGAAGGCATGCTTAAATCCACTCAAAAACGGCCCGTTTCGGTGGACGACATCGACGATTTCCTGGATAACCTGGAACGCCATTTCCAGGAAACGAACCAGAAGGAAATCCCATCCACCGAGATCGGCGAAATGGTCATCGACGCCCTTAAAAACCTGGACGAAGTGGCGTACGTCCGGTTCGCTTCGGTCTACCGCCAGTTCAAGGACCTGGACGATTTCGTGCGGGAACTGAAAGAGCTCCTGGCAAAAAAGGGCGAAGCCGGCGCCCGGCATCTGCTCAACGATCTGGGCCAGCATAACGGTCCCAACGAATCGTGACCGCCTCCGACCGCGAATGGATGGCCCTGGCC
>JAGVGV010000130.1 GCA_020056895.1 Deltaproteobacteria bacterium | reverse complement strand
CCCTCGGCCGGCCTGATCCCGCCTCCGGGGAAACCTTCCCCGGCCGGTCCGGGCGCGTCTCCGAAACCCGGAACCCCGCCCCCCGCCGGCCCCTCGGCGGCGGCTAAGGACCCCCGGGCCCAACCGCAATAATCGTTATCTCCACAACTTCAAAAAACCGATCAACCTCCTTTGGTTGGTCGGTTTTCATTCTCGAACTCCAATCGATAACGCAACCTATCCACCTTATTGAAAAACACCTCCGCCATGGAAACCGGTTATCTTTTAAAAAGAGGCTTTCATTCCCGTCCCCCAAACCTTGAACACCCCTTTCACTTTCTTGAAGAACCCCGGAAGATTCTGCCCAGGTTCAAGGCCGGCCGGCCCGGCAGTTCCTGCCCTCAAAGGCCCTTCCGGGAAGATTTTTAGCGGGATATCTGTTTTCAACTATTTGTTATATTTACAATATTATATAAATTTTCATCTGGCACGGTCGTTGCTTGACATCCCGTCAAAGCCTTCACCCAGCGCGAGGAGGTCCGCTTTGAACATCCCTTTCATAACGTCGTCGCCTCAGGCGGGGCTGGCCGACCTGTTTCTGGACAAACTGCTGCCCGGAGGCTCGTCGAGCCTGATGAACACGGCCAGCGGGCAGATGGACCAGGCCTTCCACCGCATTTTATCCAACAATATCCGACAGCAGGAACGCCTTTCCCGAACGGATACAACGGATCAGGCCTCTTCGACCACCTCCCGCGATGAACGGACCGTGCGGAAAAGCCCCCTGGAGGAACTGGAAAGCCAGGTCCAATCCCTGGGCGTCCCCCTCGATTCCCTGACCATCAGTTCCAAGGACATGGGCAAATTTGAAAAAATCCTCAAGGACAGCGGTCTGAGCGAAGAGCAGATTCAGGGCATCCGATCCCAATTGGAAGGCGGATCGCTGACCATGGATCGGATTCTGGCGGCGGCCAAATCGGCCAAGACCCAGAAAAACTCGGAAATGACCATCAAGGAGGAAACCGTGCCATTGTTGGGCCAGTTCCTCCAGGATTTGGGACTGGGGGCCGAAGAGGTCAAGGGGATCATGGACGGTCTGGAGGCGGGTCAATTCTTCAACGCCGAAAGCCTGAAAAAACTGCTGTTGGCCAGCGGCGGGAAAAACCTAAGGACCACCACCTTGGAAAACGTGGACCCCCAAAACCTTAAAAACCTTTTGGGTTCCTTGGGGATATCCGAAGACCAGCAGGCCGCCCTCTGGCAGCTTATGCAAAAAAGCCAGGGCCGGGTGACGTTGGAAGGACTGCTGGGGTTTATGCGGTCCCAGGATCGTCCCGAAGCTCTGACTTCGGAACAAAAAGATGACATCCAGGGCTTCATGAAAAACATGCTGACCAACAGTTCCTTGAAGCCTTCGCCCTATTTCAACCGGATCGTCAGTCTGCTCCAGTCCATGGGGGATCAGGAGATCGACGCGGACTTCCTGGCCGCCAATCCGGCCATTCAGGCGCTTCGAGGCGGCGCGGTTTCCGCCCGGGCGGTGGCCCAAGGGGCCTCGGTGGAAGGCGGGACGAGCGGCTTCACCGGAGACGGCGCCGCGGGTTCCACGGCGGAAGGCCAGAGCGGCGGCACGAGCCAAGCGGAACGTTCGGCCGCGAATTCAGCGGCCAAGACCTTGGATCAGGCCCTCCCCCGCGCGCTTCGGACGGCGGTGGCCCAGCAGGTTCTTGAAAAAATGATGTACCAGGTCCGGAACAACGTCCACCAGATGAAACTGGAACTCTCCCCGGCCGAACTGGGCCGGGTGGACATCCAGGTGGTGCTCCGGTCGGGCGGGCTCCATGCCACCATCATCGCCGATAATCCTCAGGTGAAAGCAGCTCTGGAAGACCAACTGGCTCAGATCAAGGAAGCCATGGCCGAACAGGGGTTGGATTTTCAACGGTTCGACGTATCCACAAGGGACGACCGGCAGGCGGGATACTCCGATCGGGAACAACGCCGGACCCGGGAGCGAGGCGAAACCGAAGAGGCGGCCGATACCGTTTTGGAAGCGGCCGCGTTGGGGCTTAGACCGGCGGGTGACAGTCTCGTGGATCGGATGATTTAACTTCAAAGCGCGGTCCCGGGGTCCTGAAACCAGGGACCGCCGGCCGCCGGAGGACGATATGGCGACAACCGGAGTCAGCCCGTTGGAAGGTCTGGTGCCCATGGCTTCCACGACCACGCAGACCAAAACCACCAGCAACGCCCAACAGACGATGGGCAAGGATTCCTTTTTGAAGCTGTTGTTGGCCCAGATGCAGTACCAGGACCCTCTCAACCCCATGGAGGGGGTGGAATTCACGGCTCAATTGGCCCAGTTCACCAGCCTGGAGCAGTTGTACAACATCAATGACAAGTTCACGAGCCTGAATTCCGCGCTGCAGGCTCAGAACAACTACCAGGCCATCAACCTGGTGGGCAAGGACGGCCAATTCCAGGGCAACAACTTCGCGGTGCTGGATGGGAAGTCCACGGGCGGCGCCCTGACGCTTCAGGACGCGGCGGCTTCGGTTTCCATCAGTGTTTATGATGAAAACGGCAGTCTGGTCCGGATCATGGATCTGGGCGCCATGGCGGCCGGCGAACACGACCTTTCCTGG
>JAGVGV010000447.1 GCA_020056895.1 Deltaproteobacteria bacterium | reverse complement strand
TGATGTATATGGTTAACCCTTGAATCTCCTTGCGAACCTGGCGGCGAGGAATACACTCGCGTCCAGGTTCACATTCATCTTATCCGTGCAATCCGTGGTTGAATACCTTTTGCGCCCTGGATTCCCAAACGGGTTATGCGGAAGTAATACCCATCCCGAACAAGTTCTTATGCCCTGTTGGGATGCGTTCTAGCAAACTTCAATGCTCACGCACGACACCACGGGCAAGGTGCGCCTCCACCCCACAACGGATGATTCCCTACCGCTTGGGCAGGAACAGGCGGATCGTGGTTCCCTGGCCCAGTTCCGATTCAACCCACATCTTGCCGCCAAACGTTTGGGCCACCCACCAGGCTTTGGTCAACCCGCACCCGCCGCCTTTGGTTTCGTTGGGCCGGGTGTTCGATCCCCGAACACCGAAGCGGACCACGTCCTTCATTTCGTTTTCCGGAATCCCCCGGCCGTTATCGGAGACCGCCAGATGAAGGCCGTCCGACCGCTCCGTCAGCTCGGCGCGGATCACCCCGCCGGGCTGAGTATATTTGCGGGCATTGGCGGTCAGGTCCCGGAAGGTATCCAGCAGCACCGGCGGCAGCCTCAGGTCCCGGCCGTTTTCCCCGGATACCGAGATATCGATCAAATAATCGTTTTTCCCCTGTTTTTCCACATCGTACACAATGCCGTACCGTCCCTGGCTGTTCAGGGCGATGGCGTCCAACACATGCTTCAGGCGGGCGGTGATCTCGCCGGCGGAAAGCACGGCCCATTCATCCGCGTTATTCCGCCTATGAATCAGCTCTTTAACGCGAATGTCCACCACGCCCAAAATTCGTTTCAGGTTGGCCTGGGAGGCTTCTACGAGCGGCAGGTGTTCCGGTTTGATCGGGGCGTTGGCGATGGCCTCCCGGATGTTGCTGAAAATCGTGGCTTTATGTTCATCCCAATGCCCGATGTATTCTTCCATCATTCTTATGTCGGTGATGGCGTCCAGCAATTGGGACAATAGGGAAAGACTGGGCCTCACGGCCTCTTTACTCCCCGCCACCTTTCCAATGAACTGAATCTCGCCGGACATGATCGTCAGGGTATTGTGGATGCTGTGGAGCTCAATTTGGGCCAATTGCTTATCGTCCAGATTCAAGGGCATGTCGATTTCGACCTTTTTCATGGGCGTCTCCCGGCCGATGAAACGTACCTTCGGCCAAGAAAAGAATACCATACGGAGGGAAAGCGTTACATCCCCATACGGCGGTGGTTTCCCGGCCCACGTTCTTGAAGCTCCCCGCCAACCAGGCCGCGAGGAATGAGCTCCGGTTCGATGTTCACCTTCCTCCCCAATCCACGCCGTCGGGGTCCACGAAGGGGGCGGGGTCGATGTTGATGTCCCGGCCGTCCAGAACGGCCGTAATCCGGCGGTGTTCCTGAGCCGCCGTGTTCAAATCCACGTGCCGGGTTTTCAGAGCCGGCCGGCCTTGGCTGTCCGTCACGATCCGGACTCGGGGCCGGAGCAATTGGGCGTGGTTGATCCCCGTCACCACCCCGATCTCCCCCGTGGCCAGCCGGACCACCGATCCTGTGGGATAAATCCCCAGGCACTGAACGAACCGGTCCACCCATTCCTCGGGAAACTGCCGGCCCCGCATCTGAAAAATCGCCCGGAGGGCCATGTGGGGCGTCAAACCCTGGCGGTAGCATCGGTCCGTGGACAGGGCGTCGAAGGTGTCCGCCAACCCCGCGATCACCATGAACGGGCTCACCTTATCCCCCGACAACCCCTGGGGATACCCCGAACCGTCCACCCGTTCGTGGTGCCGAAGGGCCAGGTGCAAGGCCAATCGGGGCACGCCTTCCAAATCCTTGATCATCATGGCTCCGACCGCCGAATGCTTTTTGGCCAGATCGAATTCCTCGGGGGTCAGGAGTCCCGGCTTTTCCAGGATTCTTTCAGGAATCATGGTCTTGCCGACATCCTGGAGAATCGTGGCCAGCCCCAGTTCCTTCAACTGCTCCCGGGACATCCCTAAGTACCGGCCGAACGACACCGAAATCACCGAGGTCAGCAACGGATGGGCGAAGGTATACTTTTCCCACACCCGGACCTTGGCCAACGTCAGGAACGCATCGCGGTTCCGGCAGATGCTGGCCACGATGTCGTCCACCACCCGGCCCATGGCTTCCACCTGGGACCGTTTTTTCCGAGCCAATTGATCCAGAAAAAACCGCACCGCGCCGGCGGACCGCTGGAACGCCTGGCGGACTCGGGGGAGCTCCTCGTCCATAGGGGTTTGATCTTCGGTTTCTTCAGCGCGGGGGCCGGTCCGGCGTTCGATCTCTTCCAACTGAACCGGTTCGGGGCGGGGTTTTCGTTCCTTGGGGGGTGGTTCGGCTTCGGGATCGGGTTTCTTTTTTACCACGCCCTTCCGAAGGTCCACCACCACTTCGGTGATCCCGAAGTCGGCCAATTCCTTGACTTCCCAAGGCTTGGTGATCAGGCGGCTTTTCCGGAGCCAGGGATGGCTCAGCCACCGGCGGCCCACGTCGTGGACGTACATCCCCACTCGAAGGTCCTGGATGGGGATGGCTTTGTACCGGTATTCGTCGCCCGCCATGGTCGCCTTGGAGTACTAGGGAAAAGCCCATCCGGCGGATCGGACGCCGGACGGCCTTCCCGGTTTTGGATGCCCGGCCCCGGCGGGCGGCCGGGTCAATCCGTGAGGCGCGTCCCCATCTTCTTCAGGGCCATGATTCCGCCCATCAGGTTCCGGGTGGCGCTCAAACCGTGGTGGTCCAACGTGATCTGAGCTTCGTACGAGCGGGCTCCGGAATTGCACACCAGCACCAGTTCCGTATCCCGAGGCACTTCGCCCAGCCGCTCCATAAGCTGTTCCTGGGGGATGTTCACCCAGCGGTCCGGGTACCGGGCCACGAACGGCGCCGCGTTTTCCGGGCCGCGTACATCCAGGCAGATGAAGCCGGTATCACCGTCCCCGCCGTTGAATTGTTCCAGGAACTCTTCCGGGTCCACCATCCGGCTTTTTTTTGCCAGAATGTTTTCGGCGGCGAACCCGGCCGCGTGGAGCACGTCCACGGCCGCGGAAAAGGGCGGCGCGTAGGCCAGTTCCACTTGGCCCAGGTCCCGGGCATGAGCCCCCTGGCCTAAAAGAACCGCGGCGGCGTTGATCCGGGCGCACAAGGCGTCGCCGGATGGGGAAAAGCCCTGCAATCCGAGCATCCGGCCCGAGGCCCGGTCCACCACCAGTTCCAGGACCATCAATTCCTGGCCGGGATAGAAATGAGCCCGGTCGGCCTGGATCACCAGAGTGGAAAAGGCATCGAACCCTTCGGCTTTGGCTCGGGCCAAAGACAACCCGGCCGCGGCCACGGCGCGTTCAAAGCACTTGAGCACGAAGCTGCCCGCCATGCCCTTGAATTCATCCCCGCCTCCGGCCAGGTTTGTGCCGATGATCCGGCCGTGGCGGTTGGCCAAAGCGCCCGAAGGGAAAAAACCGGGCCGGCCGGTCACCAGATTGGGGCCCAGCACGCAGTCGCCCCCGGCCCAGATGCGGGGATCGGACGTTTGGAGCCGGGAATTGACCAGCACGGCGCCCGAATCCGAAACATCCAAACCGGCGGATTTGGCCAATTCGCCGTTGGGCCGAACGCCCACGGCCATGATCACCAGGTCGGCGTCCAGTTCCCGGCGGTCGGTCACCACCCGTTCGGCTTGGCTGTCCCCTTCGATCCGGAGGACCGTTTCCCCCAAATAGACCTCCTGGACGCCCTTTTCCGCCAAGTGAGCCAGGACCATCCGGCTGATCGCCGGGCTGACCAGGCCGGGCAGCACCTGATCCCGGACTTCCACCACGGCGGTGTCGATGCCCCACAGGTCGGCCATGGCTTCCACCATTTCCAGGCCGATGGCCCCGGCGCCGATGACCACGGCCCGGTTCACCTGGCCGGCGGCGATCCGTTCCTTGATTTTAATGGCCTCGCCCAGGTTGGATACCGTGAACACGCCCGGAAGGTCGGCGCCCGGAACGGGGAGCCGGTTGGGCCGGCTGCCGGTGGCCAGGACCAGTTGATCGTAGGGCAAAGCCTCCTCAACGCCCGTGACCAGATCCCGGATTCGGACGGTCCGGGCAACCCGGTCGATGGCCAGGGCCTCGGTTCGGGACCGGACCTGAACCCCCTTGGCCCGGCGGAAAAAGGCTTCGTCCCGCACCATGTGAAAGCTGGTGGACTGGAGTTCCCGGGCGTCGCTGACATCGCCGGAAATGAAATAGGGAATGCCGCACCCGCCGTAGCTGATGTGTTCGTCCCGGTCGATCAAGGTCACTCGGGCATCCGGTTCCAGCCGTTTGAGCCGGCAGGCGGCCTTGGGTCCGGCCGCCACGGCCCCGATGATGAGTACGTTCTGAGGCATGTGGAAAAACTCCATAAGCCGGTCCGGCGAACGGATTCCCGAACCGGTTGACCGGTCTAACGGCCGAAGGCGGCTTGCCGGGCTTCGGCCAAGCGATCTTTCAAGTATTGGATCTGATCGGCGTCATAGTCATCCACGTCGAAGCAGTATCCGGTTTCATCGAACAACCCTTTGGGGATGGGATTCCCCAGGCCGTCGGGGTCGGTGATTTCGTTTTCGTAAAAACAGACCGAAAGGAACCAGGGGTCGGCGGCCGAAACCACCACGTCCACCAGGAAAAAAACGGGGCGGGTCCGATCCGGTTGTCCGCCGCCGGCCCGGAAGGAATGGCTGACGCCTTCCCGGCTGACCAGGGAAGGTTGGACATCCGGCCAGGACAAGGCCGCCCGGGCCAGATCGAGAAACGCGTCCATCAGGCCCCGTTGGCCGGACGGCCAGGAGCCAAGGATGGGTTCGAAATCGGGAAGGGCCATGGTGGATTATCCGACTTTCCTAACGAACTCAAAAGATTGTCCAGCCGTCAGAATACCCTTTCCATGGCGGCCGGAGCAAGTTTTTTTCAGGGGCGATTGGGGGGCATCCCTGGCCAAGTTACGAAAAACTAAACGGCTCTGGAGGGTCGGAATTGGGACACTGGAATATGGGGTCCCGCTGGGGAGAGTCCGTCTCTTGAACTCATCCCAAAATAAAGAATTTGGCCTTGGGGCGAGGAGGAGGGTGGAAGCCAAATTGCCGGAATATTGGACATATTTCGAGGATCGGCTTCCACCCTTGGGACAAAGCCTCTGAGGTAAAAGAACGTTTTTGAGATGGGTTCTAGACCATCAGCTTCGGCAACCACAGGGTCAGGCCGGGAAAGGCGGTCAACACGGCCGCTCCGGCGATCAACGCCAAAAGGAACGGGACGGTTCCCTTGAAAATGGTTTCCAGGGGGATATCCTGAGCCACCCCATTGACCACGTACACGTTCAATCTCACCGGCGGAGTGATGACCCCCATCTGAGTGACCAGAACGATCATGACTCCGAACCAGATCGGATCGGACCCCAGGTTGGTGATGATGGGATAGAACCTGGGGATAGTCAGCATGACCAGGGCCAGGGCGTCGTGAACCGGCCCGCGCCTTGCCAATACCGCCTTCGAGACGGCGATCTGGTGTTTTTCCAACCAGATAAGGACGGAAGACAAGTGGCCAAGGTTTGGGTTTCCCAAATCTGGCGGAATTCGATCCAAGGCTCGGCCCACGATTATTTCCATCAGGTGGATCCGGAGTTGCTGCCTTTCAACGAAACGCGGACGACGATCACTCCGGCCGAGGCGCTCTTTGGCTTCGTGGAGGTGGAGCCCAAACCG
>JAGVGV010000552.1 GCA_020056895.1 Deltaproteobacteria bacterium | reverse complement strand
TCATCATGGACGTGGCCATGCCCGAACAAAGCGGCATCGAGGCCACCGCGGCCATTTTGGCGGCTTTGCCGGCCACCCGCGTTATCATCCTTTCGGTTCATTCCCGTAAAAAATTCATCATCGAATCCCTTAAGGCCGGGGCCCGAGGCTATGTGCTCAAGGATTCGGCCGGTGAAAAGCTGGTGGAAGCCGTGGACGCGGTGTTGAAGGGCGAATGCTACCTGGATTCCCCCGCCGCCAGCCATATTGTGGCCGAATTCGTGCAAATGCCTTCGGGCAAGGAAGAAACCGCTCCGGCCGCCCGGGACCTGACCGACCGGGAACGGGAAGTCTTACGCTTGGTGGTGGAAGGCTACTCCAGCCGCGAAATCGCCGAACGGCTGTTCATCAGCCCAAAAACCGTGGAAAATCACCGCGCCAGCCTGATGAGCAAGCTGGGCCGGCACGATCTGATCGGCCTGGTCAAATACGCCATCGCCACCGGTCTGGTGGACCCCGACGCCTGGGGCCGCTAGCCGGGCCGGTAATGCCGGCGGACAACACGGGGGGCAGGGCGGGCCGGTTGCCAATAAAAAGCTTACGCCCCCGAACTACACTTGTTCGCGGCCGGTCATACCGGCCCTCCGCCGCTCGAAACGGAATAGCCCGTCCCGTCCGAGGTCCGACCTTGTCGCCGGCCGGTTTTTCCGCTATAAATAATGTGTGTATCACACCCCTATCTGGAGAACGGACCATGAACAGGGCTTTGCTGGTTATCGACGTCCAGGACGAATACTTTTCCGGTCTGCTGCCGGTAACGCACCCGGCGGGCAGTCTCGATAATATCCTTCGGGCCATGGACGGCGCCCATTTGGCGGGCCTGCCCGTGGTGCTTGTCCGTCATACCTCGCCTCAGGAAAACAGCGCCGTGTTCCGGAAAAACAGTCCGGGCTGGGAGCTTCTTCCTCAGGTGGCCCAAAGGCCTCACGATCTGCTGATCAATAAAAACCTGCCCGGTTCCTTCACCGGCACCAATCTGGAACCCTGGCTCCGGGAGCGGGGTGTCGAAACCGTGGTCATCGCCGGGTACATGACCCAGATGTGCTGCGATACCACGGCCCGCCAGGCCGTCCACCGGGGATTCGGAGTTGAATTCCTGAGCGACGCCACCGGTACGCTGGATATCGCCAACCCGGCCGGCCGCCGGACCTGACCGTGGCGGCGGTGGATGGGGATATTCCTTCCTGGATTCGGGATTTTCTAGCCACGCACGATCCCGCCGATCCGCCGCCCGTGGTGATTCTGACCAACCGGCCGTCCACCGACGACGCCGTAACCGCCTTGCGGGCCGGGATACTGGACGTGGTGGACCGGACTTTGGAACCGGATGATGGGCTCCTGAGCCGGTTGAAGGCGGCCCGGAATCACTACCTGGAATTCGATAATGCACGGAGTAAGCTGAAAAAACTGCAAGACGACGAAACCCTCTTGCGGACCATAACGGAAACCCTGGCCGCGGCGGTGTTCATCATCCAGGGCGACCGGTTCCAGTTCATGAACCTGGCCGGCGAACGCATTACCGGCCGATCCCAGGAAGAATTGGCGCGAATCCAGTTTTGGGACCTGGTCCACCCCGAATACAGGGAAATGGTTCGAGGCCGGGGGTTGGCCCGCCAGCGAGGCGAAGCCGTTCCCAGCCGGTACGAATTTCCCATCGTCCGGCTCGACGGCGAAGTCCGGTGGGTGGACTTCACCGCGTCGTTCCTGGAATATCAGGGCCGGCCGGCCATGCTGGGCACCGCTTTTGATATCACCACCCGCCACGAAGCCCTCACCGCTCTTCGGGAAAGCGAAGCCCGGTTCCGGTCGCTAAGCGAAAACGCGCCGGACATCATCTATACCACGGACCCCAAGGGCCGTCTGACCTGGGCCAATCCGGCCTGGAGAGCCCTTCTGGGCCATTCGCCCGAAAACGTGATCGGCCTGACGCTCTTGGATTTCACCCCATCGTCCCAGCACGAAGCCTTGGTCCAGCTTTTTAAAAGCATAAGGGATCAGGGCCGAGCCGTCCCGACCTTCGCGGTCACCCTGACCCATCAGGATGGCACGCCCCGGCGGTTCCAGGTCAGCGGCGGTCCCAATTTCGATGTGGAAGGCCGCTTTTTGGGCGCGGTGGGGCTGCTTCGGGACGTGACTCAGCTCGAACAACTGGAAGAACGGGTCCGCCAGCACCGAAAGGTCAAGGATCTGGCCACGCTGGCATCCGGAGTCGCCCACGAATTCAATAACATCCTCATGGTCATCCAGGGGTACACTCAGATTCTCTCCCTGTCCGGCCAAACCGGCCCGGACGTGAACCATATACTGGGCAAGATCGAAGACGGCACCCGCCGGGCCGGAGTCCTCACCCGTAAGATGATCTCCTTCGCCCGGTTGGAAACCGGCGAGCGGGTACCGGTGGATCTGGCTCTTTTGGTGGACGAAACCGCCGCCATGCTTCGCCGGACCCTGCCTCGAGGCATCCACCTGGAACTGGACCTGGAACCCGGCGTTCCCCTGGTGGACGCCAATCCCAGCCAGATGGAACAGGTGCTGCTTCACCTGGTGTTCAATGCCCGCGACGCCATGCCGCGTGGCGGCCGAGTGACCATTGGCGTTCGGAGCCGGTCCTGGACCGAAGCCGATTGCCGGGGACGGGCCTGGGCATCGCCGGGGCCATGGGTGGAACTGTGGGTAGGGGATACCGGCCGAGGCATGACCGCCGAAGAGGCGGCCCGGGTGTATGATCCCCTGTTCACCACCAAGGCCATGGGACAGGGAACGGGGCTGGGGTTGCCGGTCACGGCCAGCATCGTGAAAAACCACCAGGGCGGACTGGATTTCGTGACACAGCCGGGCCAGGGAACAACTTTTTCGGTGTTTCTGCCCGCCCTTCGGGAAGTCCCGGTCCCAGCCGCTCCGCCCGCTCCGTCCACGCCCTACCCTCAGGGAAACGGGCAAATCGTGCTGGTGGTGGATGACGAGGAAACGGTGCGGGAAGTGATCCGGAGCGCCCTGGAAACCTTTGGGTACCAGGTGGAGGAAGCGCCTCACGGCGAGGCGGCCTTGCGGCTGTACGATCAGGCCCGAAACCAGGGTCGGCCCTTCCACTTGGTGGTTTTGGACCTGGCCATGCCGGTCATGGACGGCCGAACCTGCTATCACGAATTGTTGAAAAGGGACCCCAACGCCCGGATTCTCATCGCCACCGGCCACGGCGGCGACCGATACCAGCTTTTGGGCGACTTCCCACAAGCTAAGGCCTTATTACAAAAACCCTTCGATCTCAAGGACCTTCTGACCGCCGTGGCGAATACGCTGGAAGAGGGATTAGAGCCTATCCCGAAATAGTTCTTAAGCCCTGGATGCCCTCGAACCGGACGCCTTGATCCATCCCGCCGGGCCAGACTCCATGATCCATCAAGCCAGGAACACGGTCTCCTGCGTCCCGTCCGGCATATTCCCCGCCCAGCGGTGGAATTGGCGGTATTCCGTCCGGGCTTCATCCAGGCGGGTCAAAACCCCTTCCCGCTCCAGGTAATCGCGGTCGGTCCGGTCGCTTTCATTCACGCGGCTTTGGGCCCGGTCCAAAAATTTCAGCGACAATTCCGCCAGAGCCGTCACCGCCCTTCTGAGGTCCGGTTCGGGCCGGCCTGAAGACAATACGTCCAGCCCCTGGCGGGCGCACAACCGCCCCCCTTCCACCAGATCGGCCACGTGTTCGGCCGGCAAATCCTGCCGATCCAGGAACGAAAGCGCCCTGGTCAGGGTGTAGGTTTTTCCTTGAAACAGCGGCTGAACCTGGGCCATCCCGGCACCTCCCCAACGTTCCTTCCGCTCCCGGTCCGCGCTTCCGGGCCATGGCCCGGTTTTTCCCGGCTGATTCAACGAAGCGGTTGAAGGGGAGGGGAGCAAATCCGGGGCCAGAAATCGGGTGGATGAGGGGATGGCCGACTCGAAGCGCCGTCAGACTCAAACCTCCTTTCGTGGAACATCCATAAATCGGATATGATGGGGACATCCATAAATCGAATTCCTTCCTCTAAAGCTGACCGCTGACCGCTTCCTCTCCGCCTTGCGCCCCTCGTTCCGGCGCGGTATGCTGGGAATATCGTCACTGAACAGGGAGTCTGATACCAGGATTCCCCAGCCCTATTCGCGAGGCGCCTTATGGAACTCGAAGCCGGAACCAGGCTGTTGCCGCTTTTGGACCAGTACCCCTATCTCCTTGATTTT
>JAGVGV010000565.1 GCA_020056895.1 Deltaproteobacteria bacterium | reverse complement strand
GGGGGTGAGGGGGTTCCAGCCCGAAGCCACGAACGCTCGCGGGGGCGCGACCGAAGGGAGCGGCGGGGGCTGGAACGCGTCCGTCGAAGTCGCCATGTCCGACCTCCGCACTGGCGGCCGGCCCCGCCGGCTCCAGGGCCCTGCCCGGTGAAAGGAGATAAATATGGGAAGCAAGGTGGCCATCGTTCAGGTGGCCCAATGTTCCGGTCCGGACTCCAAGGACAATTTCTACGACCAGGCGTACCGAGTCACCCGCGAAGTCCTGGATAAGGCCGGGCTGACTCGGGATGAACTCGGAACCATCGTCTCCGCCGCCTCGGACGTCTTCCACGGCGGCATTTCCTGCGCCAACGCCTATTACTGGGAGGCCGTGGGGTCGTTCCTCAAGAGCGGCACCCGGCAGGACGCCGATTCCATCCTGGCCTTTTACTACGGCGCGCTCAAAATCATGTCCGGCCATTACGATACGGTCCTGTGCATCGGTCTGACCAAAGGATCGGAAAACCCGGACAACGACGCCATTACCCTCTTCATGGCCGAACCGTTTTTCCAAAGGGCGTTGGGGCTGAACGAAACCGTGGCCGCCGGGCTGCAGATGAGGCTGTACATGGAGCGGTACGGCGTTTCGGCCGAACAGTGCGCTTCCGTCAGCGTGAAAAACCTCGGGAACGCCCTCCGGAACCCGTATGCCCACCGGAAAGGCCGGTACCGGGTCGAGGATATTCTGGCTTCACCCACCACGGTGGATCCGCTCACGGACCTGATGTGCGGCCCCAAGAGCGAAGGATTCATCGCCGTGCTGCTGGCTTCGGAAAAAGCGGCCCACCGGTTCACCGACAAGCCGGTCTGGCTGAAAGGATACGGCTGCGCCATCGATACCTACAACCTGGGCGACCGGGACCTTCTGGCCGGCCAGCTTCCCACGGCGGCCAAGGCCGCGTATCAAATGGCCGGGATTACCGATCCCCGAAAAGAAATCCATTTGGCCGAACTGACCGAACCGTACGCCTTCCAGGAACTGTTGTGGGCCGAACAACTGGGCCTGTGCGGTTTGGGGGAAGGGGGCCGGATGGTGGAAAGCGGCCGGTCGGCCATAGGCGGCGAACTGCCCATCAATCCTTCGGGCGGAGTGCTGGCCACCAATCCGTACGTATCCCGGGGCCTCCAGCGGGTGGCCGAAGGCTTTTTGCAGATTCGCGGCCAGGCCGGAGAACACCAGGTGGACCGTCCAGTCCGGACGGCCCTGTGCCACGGCGCCCACGGGTTCGCCGGCCAGTGCCACACCGTGGCCATTTTGGGCGCCTGATCGGCGAGAAAGGAAACGACCATGGGACGACCCGTCGCCATCATCGGCACCGGACAGACGCACCACGGCAAGCACATGGAACTCTGCTACCCGGACTTGGTCCGCCAGGCCGTGGTCCGGGTGTTTGAAGACACCGGCCTCGAACCCAAGGACATCGATGGAGTGGTTTCCGGGACCATGCCGTCCATGATGGAAGGGGTGGCCATGACCCACCTCTATTTCGCGGACGTGTTTCAGGCCGTGGGCAAACCCATTTTAAAAACGGAAACCTGCGGGTCCGTGGGCGTATCCATCGCCCATACCGCGTATTACTGGGTGGCCTCAGGGCAGGCCGACGTGATCCTGGCCGTGGGCCACGAAAAAATGAACGAAGGCGACAGCCAGGCCACTATGACCACGGTTTTGGAGCCTTTTTTCCAGCGGTATTTCATTTCGGGCGCGCCGGGCATTTTTTCCATGCAAAGCCAGCAGTGGGCCACCCGTTTCGGCATTGACGAACAAATGATCCGGGACGCGGCCACCCACATTTCCGTTCACCATCACGACGACGCCTTCAACAACCCATATGCCCACGTCAAGGTCCGGCTGACCGCCGACGATGTGAACAACGCCCGGATTATCACCTACCCCATCCGGCTATACGACGTTTGCCCCAATTCCGACGGCGCCTGCGCGGTAATTTTCGTTTCGGAAAAAATGGCCAAAAAGCTGGGCCGGAAAGCGGCCTGGGTCCGGGGAATCGGGTACCGGGGCGAAGAGCAGTTCTTCGGCGACAGCGACAAGGCCGTCTGGCCTTCGGCCGTCGAGGCGGCCCAGGAAGCGTACGGCCAGGCCGGCATCACCAACCCCCGGAAGGAACTGGACGTGGCCGAAGTGTACAACCCCTTCACGTACCAGGAAATGCTGTTTTACGAATGCTTCGGCTTTTGCGACTTCGGCCAGGCCCCCGGGCTGGTTTTGAAAGGCGTGTTCGACCAAGGCGGCGAACTGCCCTGCGACCCTTCGGGCGGCGTGTTATGCACCAACCCGATTGGAGCCACGGGCCTGATCCGCACCGCCGAAGCGGCCATGCAGGTCATGGGCCGGGCCGGCGACCGCCAGATTCCCGGCGCCAAAACCGCCTTGGCCCACGCCATGGGCGGTATTGACCAGTTCAACGGCGTGATCATTTTGGGTTCCGAGCTATAGGAGGGAAAGTCCCAATGGCGATTGAATACCGCACGATTGAAACCGAAGTCCGGCTCCCCTACCGCCTGGCGTACGGCCCCACCTGGACCCGGTTCTTTGAAGGCATGAAGGAAGAAAAAATCTACGGGTCCCGCTGCCCCAAGTGCGAACGGTTGCTCGTTCCGGCCCGGACCTTTTGCCCCCGCTGCTTCGTGGATATGAACGAATGGGTCGAAGTTTCCCAGGAAGGAACCGTGGAAGCCTGGGTGCTCACGAACTACCGGTACTACGGCATGCCCGTGGAACCGCCCTTTATTTCAGCCCTCATCAAGTTGGACGGCACCCACTGCAATTTCCTCCACATGATCGGCGGCTTTGAACTGACGAACCTGGAAGCGGTCCGGGCCAAGGTGAAAAACGGGATGAAGGTCCGGGCGGTCTGGGAAGAGGAAAAAACCGGGCACATCCTGGACATTCAGCACTTCGCGCCGGTGGGAGGGTGAACGAGGGCCTTGGCCGGATCAATCGCGCCTGGAGGCGCTCCTGGACGTTGAGCAATCCGCTGGTTCCCAAGCTCCAGCTTGGGAACCCCACCTTATCGAAG
>JAGVGV010000691.1 GCA_020056895.1 Deltaproteobacteria bacterium | reverse complement strand
GTGTAATCCGACCGGCGGCTCGGGAAGGGAGAACGGGGACGTGACCCGATTGATCCGGGAAGCGGCGATTCTGGCCGGCGGGTTGGGCACAAGGCTCCGGTCCGTGGTGGCCGACCGGCCCAAGGTGCTGGCCGATGTGGGCGGCCGTCCGTTTCTTACTTGGTGGCTGGACGCCCTGGCGGACGCCGGCCTGGAAAAAATCGTGCTGCTGACCGGGTATTTGGGCGACCAGGTGGAGGCGGCCTTCGGCCCGGCCTACCGGGGGATGAATCTGGTCTACTCCAGGGAATCCCAGCCTTTGGGTACGGCCGGAGCATTGGCTCTGGCCCGGCCTTTTTTTCAGGGCGGTCCGGTCCTGGCGATCAATGGCGACTCCTTTTTCCGGGCCGATCTGGCCGCGTACGGGGAATGGTTCCGGGCCGTGGGCGCATCCGCCGGGCTGCTTTTGGCTCGAGTGGAAGACACGTCCCGGTTCGGCCGGGTCCGTATCGAAGCGTCCGGCCGAGTGGCGGCCTTTGACGAAAAAGCCGGCTCCACCGGCCCGGGCTGGATCAACGCCGGGGTGTATCTGCTGGCCAAGTCGTTCATGGACCGGATTCCCCAAGGCCCCGGATCCCTGGAACGGGACGTGTTTCCCCGATTCATCGGCCAGGGGCTCTACGGCCGTCCGGTGGAGGCCGGGTTTCTGGACATCGGCACGCCCGAATCGTACGGGTTGGCCGCAAGCTTTTTGCGGGCCGGCCAATAAGCTTCCGGCCGGAGGAAACGGACCCTATGGAACCGGGAGCCCTGGTGTTCGTAGCTGGAGACCATACTTTGATCGGATCGGCCGTGGTCCGGGCTTTGGAGGTTCGTGGGTTCACCCGGGTGGACGGCGACGGCCGGTCCGGAGTGGACCTTCGGGACCCTTCGAGCGTAGCCCAGTACTTTCGCGATCGGCGGCCGCGGTACGTGATCCACGCGGCGGGCCGGACCGGAGGCATCGAGGCCAATCGGACTCAAGGGGCCGATCTGATGCTCGATAACCTTCTGGTGAACACCCACGTGCTTCGGTCGGCGCACGACGCGGGCGTGGAAAAGCTGTTGTACCTGGCCAGTTCGTGCAGCTATCCCCGGCTTTGCCCCCAGCCCATGACCGAAGATTCCCTGTTCACCGGGCCTTTGGAACCCACCAACGAACCCTATGCCCTGGCCAAACTGGCCGGCCTGGGGCTTTGCCAGGCATACCATCGGCAGTATGGCGACCGGTTCTTCGTGGGGATTCCGGCTAATGCTTATGGGCCGGAGGATGATTTCGATCCCGAAGCCGGTCATGTGATCCCGGCGCTGATCCGGCGGATGCACGAAGCCAAGGTTCAAAACGCGGCCGAAGTGGTGATCTGGGGGACGGGATCGGCGCGGCGGGAATTTATGGACGTGGACGATTTGGCATCGGCCTGTCTGTTCGTTCTGGAAAAGCGCCAAGACATCATGCCCATCAACCTGGGGGGCGGCGAGGATGTATCCATTCGCGACTTGGCCGTACGAATCCAACAGGTGACGAAGTTCGAAGGCCGGCTGGTTTTCGACGCCGAAAAGCCCGACGGCATGCCGCTCAAGGCCCTGGATTCCCGCCGTCTTAAGGCCATGGGGTGGCGGCCGTCGGTGTCGCTGGACCAGGGCTTGATGAAAACCTATCACTGGTTTCTGGAGCACGGATATGGGCAAGGAACAGGCCGTACGGCCGCTTGAAAAGGGGAACGCCCGGCGCCGGGTGACCTTCGGAACCATCTGGATTCCGGACCTCGCCAAAAAACTGATCAACGAAGCTTTGGAATCGGGCCGGGTTTCGTCGGGCCGGCTGGTCCGCCAGTTCGAAAACCGGTTCGCCGAACTGGCGGGCGTTCCGGCGGCGGTGGCGGTTTCAAGCGGCACGGACGCCGACGTTCTGGCCATGGCCGTCTTGTACGACTACGGGGCTCAGCCCGGCGATGAAATCATTGTTCCGGCCCTGTCCTTCGTAGCCACGGGCAACGCGGTCTTTCACGCCGGGTTCACGCCGGTTTTCGTGGATATCGATCCCAAAACGCTCAACATCGACCCGGCCGGGATTGAAGCGGCCATCACCCCTCGCACCCGGGCCATCATGCCCGTTCATCTGATGGGCAAGCCGGCGGACATGGACCCCATTTTGGCCATCGCGGAAAAGCACGGGCTGTGGGTCATCGAAGACGCGGCCGAAGCCCATGGCGCCATGTACAAGGGGAGGGCCGCCGGGGCCATGGGGCATTTGGGCGCCTTCAGCCTGTACGTGGCCCATATCATCACCACGGGCGAAGGAGGCATCGTCACCGCTCAAAAGGAAGAGCACGCCGAAATCCTCCGTTCCCTCCGTTCCCACGGCCGGGCCTGCAAGTGCAACGTGTGCACGCTCAACACCGCCTCCGGGTACTGCCCCAAACGGTTCAGCGGCCAGGGCGGCGAAGACATCCGGTTCGTGTTCGAACGCACCGGTTATTCCTGCAAAATGAACGAACTGGAAGCGGCCATCGGCCTGGGCAACATGGAGCTATACCACGACATTCTGGCCAAACGCCGGGAAAACCTGATGTACGTATTGAGCCGGTTCGACCGCTTCAACCCGTACCTGACCTCCATCCGCGAAGAAGCCCACGAAACCATCGGGCCTCATGCCATCCCCATCGTGATCGGTCCCCAGGCTAGTTTCACTCGGGCCGAACTGACCCGGCATCTGGAGCAGAGCGGAGTGGAAACGCGGACGCTATTCGCCTCCATGCCCACCCAGTGCGTGGGATTTCAACGGCTGGGATACCGGCTGGGCCAGTTTCCTCACGCCGAATACATGGGCCGGTACGGGATCCACGTGGGCGTTCACCACGATCTGACCGTGGACGACATGCAATACGTGATCGACGTTTTGGCCGATTTCCTTGAAAAGCATCAGGATTGACACTCATGACCGACCGACCGCCGGATATCGTCATCGTCAAGCCGGGCAGCCAGAAACGGCTGTACGGAGCGCTCAGCGATTTTGACCTGACCGCCATCGAACCGCCTTTGTGGGGCGCGCTCCAGGCCGGATTCCTCCGGGACCGGGGCTACGGCGTGGAACTGCTGGACGCCGAAGTTCCGGGTTGGACGTATGACGAGACGGCGCGGGCCATCGCGGACCTGAAGCCGAACCTGGTGTTGATTTCCGTTTCGGGCACAAATCCTTCGGCTTCGACCATGAACATGACCGGCGCCCGGGCCATCCTGGCATCTTTGAAGGATTTGTCGCCGCGAACGCCCACGGTCCTGGCCGGTCTTCATCCTTCGGCCCTGCCGGAACGAACCCTTTTGGAAGAGCCCGTGGATTATGTGTGCCAGGGCGAAGGTTTTTTCACCCTTCCGGCGTTGATCGAGGCTGTGAAAACAGGAGCCGGTCCTTCCGGCATCCCGGGGCTCTGGCGGAGGGAAAACGGTGGGATTGTCCCGGCTTCCCCGGCGGCCTTGTGGAAAAATCTGGACGACCTTCCCCGGCCGGCCTGGGACCTTTTACCCATCCCCCAGTACCGAGCCCACAACTGGCATTGTTTCGATCATATCGATCAGCGCCAGCCCTACGCCGTCTTGTACACCAGCCTGGGCTGCCCGTATAAATGCCATTTTTGCTGCATCAACGCCTTGTTTGGACGGTCCGGAATCCGGTACCGGGACCCGGACGTGGTGATCGAGGAGATCGATTTTCTGGTCCAAACGTACGGCGTTCGGAACATCAAGGTCATCGATGAAATGTTCGCCATGGACGACGACCACGTGGGCCGGCTGTGCGACCGGATTATCGACCGGGGATACGACCTCAATATGTGGGCCTACGCCCGGGTGAACACGGTCAAGCCGGCCATGCTGGCGAAAATGCGGCGGGCGGGCATTACCTGGGTGGCGTACGGCTTCGAATCCGGCAGCGCCCGGGTTTTAAAATCCGTGAACAAAAGGTACGATCCGGCGGCGGTCATGGACGTGGTTCGGATGACCGAGGATCACGGCCTTCATATCTGCGCCAATTTCATTTTCGGGCTGCCCGAAGACGACGACGCTTCCATGAGGGAAACCTTGGATCTGGCGGAAAAAATCAACGCGCCCTGGGCGAACCTGTACGCCACCGCCGCGTATCCCGGGTCGGCCCTCTGGGACCAGGCCCGGGCCGAAGGCTGGGAACTGCCCGATTCGTGGGAAGCCTGGTCGCCCTACGGATATGAAAACAAGGCGCTCGCCACGCGGTTCCTTTCCGGCCCCAAGGTTTTGGGCTTCCGCGACTGGGCCTTCCATCATTATTACGGCCGCGAAGACTACCAGGCCATGATG
>JAGVGV010000238.1 GCA_020056895.1 Deltaproteobacteria bacterium | reverse complement strand
TCGTCCGCGAACCAGAGCGTGCCCAAAACGCTCTTGAATTTGCGGCGCATGAAGGTATCGGTCAGGCTCACCTGGTCCACGCCCGGAGTGAATCCGGCGGCCAGGAGTTCCTTGTCGATCTCGGCGGTCTCCAGGTTTTTACGGGTTTCGGGCGAAACCATGGGCGAATAGGTCACGGCCGTGTTGCAGGCGGATAGGATGGCCAGGTTGGCGCTCTTGAAGGACGCTTCCGGCATTTCCATGATCTCTTTGAGCGTCAGGATTCCATCCTGGCCTTCTTCGCCGGCATAGGTCATGTACAGAAAGCCGTTAAGCGGGCTTTTGGACATGAACGTCTTGTCGTAAAAATTGGCGAAGGCTTCGAACCCCTTGATTTTTTCAAGGAGCTTTTCGTCCTTGGTTTCTTCGTATTTCTGCTTCGTTCTTTCCAGCACCTTGCCGATCTTGATCCGCGTTTGGAAGATTTCGGCGTATGGCACGCCGTGGGTGGCGAAGTAGTAGATCGAATACCCGCCCGAAGCCGCCTTTTCCTTCCAGCTTTTTTCCGAAGCTTCTTCCCGGAACATCACGTCCGTGGCTTTCAGCTTTTGTTCCTGAGCCACCGCCACCGCGTTCTGGACTTCCTTTTCCGCGCCCGGCAGGTCCGGCAGACCGGCCTTCAAATCCTGATGGGTGGGGTTGCCCACGGCCAGAAGCTTGTTCTGGTCAAAGGCCGTTTTCTGCTTTTTGGCGTACAACCGGCTGAAAAACGACAGGCGGATGTACGAAACCGTCTTGTCCTGAACCAGAAAACGGGGTTCCTTGCCTTCGAACCCGCTGACCAGGGCCGAGAAAGGCACGTACGAAACGTACTTGCTGGGCACGATCACCAGGTGTTTCTTGTCCTTGATCGATTCAGCCACCGGCTCGATCAGGATTTTATAAAGCTGATTCATGGTCTGGTTGGCGAAATCGAAGGCCTGTTCCTCGGTCATGTCCGTTTTCTGGTGGCCGTATTTTTCGATGACTTCGTCGCTGAACTTGTCCCGGATCAGGGCGGAGAGTTCCTTGTATCCGATCTTCACTTCGGCGCCCTGGATGGACTTTTCCGTGACCACCAGAATGCTCAGCTTGTCCGACAACGGAAAATACTGGATCAAGGCCCGGTCCGGCCCCAGACCCTTCTGAACTCCCTTGAGATCGATCTGGCTGGAGCTTTCGAACATGGGAGCGTCGTCCGGGTATTTTTTCTTCCATTCCTTGAGCAACTGCGAAATGGTCTGGTCGAGTTTCCGGGCTTTTTCCACCACGGTTTTGTTCTCATTGGCCAGATCCACCTGCCGCTGTTTCTGTTCGGCGGCTTCCTTGGCCTGTTCGTCCACGGCCTTGGCCAGGCCGCTTTTCTGAGTCCCGGCCACTTCGTCCAGTTTGGCCTTTTCGTCCATGGCCTGAGTGATTTTCTTGAACAGGGAATCCTTGTCCACGTCCTGGTACTGGACCGGCGTCCCGTTCATGGCCACCTTCATGACTTCGTTCTTGTAGATTTCCTGATACTCCATCATGAGGCGGCGGTATTCTTCCTTCTGGGTCTTGTTGAACAAGGCCGTGCACAGGTCAATGGCTTGATCGAACAGGTCTTCCTTGTCGTTCATGTAATTGGCCATCAGGTCGGACCCGCCGGCCCGCATACCCATGACCGTGTCCACGGCTTCCTTATAGAAGGGAAAGGCCTCCTCGTCCTTGCCTTGGGCCCGAAGAGCGAAGCCGATGCCCTGCTGGGCGCTCCAGATCGCTTCCTTCTTGCCCGTGGTTTTGGCCAGTTCGAGCGCTTTCTGATACGCGGCCAGGGATTTTTCCTTGGCTTCGTCCGGAGTTATTTCCAGGGTTTTGGGCGGGTCTTCCTCGAAAACCAGATCGCGGCTGGCTCGGGCCGCCGGGTCGATGGAAGCCCGGAGGCACCGGCCGATCTGGTTGAGCGTTTCCGCCTGGAAGGCCAGGTTCCCCAGTTCCTCGAAAATCGCCAGGGCCTTCAGATAGGAATCGTTCGCCTTCCGGTAATCCTTTTCGTGGACCTCATACAGTTTGCCCAAACCCAGCAGGCAGTTGGCCGTGCCTTCCTTGAAACCCACGGCTTCATACAGTTTCAGGGCGGCCAGGTAATCGGCCAGGGCTTCGGCGTTCTTGCCCTGGATGCGGCGGACCAGAGCCCGGTTGGCCAAGGCGATGGCTTCGGACCGTTGGTCGCCGATCTCCCGGGCGATGGTGATGGATTGTTCGAAACCGGCCAGGGCCGAAAGGTAGTTGCCCACGCTTTTGTACACCAGGCCTTCGTTGTTGTAATCCGCGCCCAGATTCTGCTTGAGGCTGTTCTCCGCTTCGATCTTGCGGGCGGCGGCGATGGTTTCAAGCGCCTTGGGATACTGCCCCTGGTTCCAGAGGGCCACGCCCAAATTGCTCTGGGTTTCGGCCTGGTTCTGGGCATTGCCCGCCGTCTGGGCCAGGCCCTGAGCTTCCGTCAGGGTAGCCACGGCGGCGGTATAATCGCCCACGGCCACCTGGGAAAGCCCCATGGCCGTGAGGATCAGGGCCTGCTTGGGCTGATTGTTCATCTTTTTGAACAGCGCCAGGGACTGCTGGTACGCGCTGATGGCCTTGAAATGGATTTCGCCCCGCCGGTACGCGTCGGCCAGTTGGGCCAGGAGTTCGGCCTTGGCTTCATCCTCGAGGGCTTTCTGGCGGCTCAGGAGTTCTTCCAGGATTTTGGCCCTTAGGGCATAGTGGCCCAACTGGTAATGGGCCGTGGCCAAGGTGGTGTTCAATTGATAATCCACCTTGGGGTCCGGTTTGGCGAAGCGGCCCTTGGCTTCCTCGAGTTCCCGGACGGCGTCTTCGTATTTGTTGAGCTTGACGTAGTTGATCCCGATGTTCATCTGGATCTTTTGGGCGCCGGCGTCGTTTTTCTGGGTAACGAGAATGTCGAGGGCCTTTTTCAGTTCGGCGATGGTTCCCTCGTAATTGCCGGCTTTGTACAGTTCGTTGACCTTGTTGAGGATGGCGCCCAGGTCTTCCTGAGCCCAGGCGAGCGGCGAGGCGATCAGAAAGACCGCCACCAAAGCGGGAATCAACCAACGCGGTCGCACGGGGGTTCCTCCTTGGCGATTGTTCTTCGTCTTTTCGGAGCGGTGGATCGTTTGGGTCGGAACGGTTCCGGTCCCTGCCTCGCGGTGAGGTTCCAGGGACCGCAACCATGCCGGCCCGGGAAGGGGCGAACCCTTTCCCGGAAGGCATGGATCGTTTAAGGCTCGTAAAGAGCTATTCCGCGGCCGTTTCGATGAAACAGCGTCCGCCCGAAACCGCGCTGGCGGCGGCGCCGGCGGCGGCCTTGCCCGAGATCAGGGACTGCGCGTCGGACAGCAGCGACTTGACGCCGTCCAACATGGACCCGGCCAGGGACATCAGGGCTTTCACCGGCTTGAGCAGGCTGGAAGCCCCGCCGTCCTTGGCCCCGCTGGCGGCCTTTTTCGCCAGGCCGGTCAGGCCGGTCAGGCCGCCGCTGGTGGCGCCGGACACGCCGGATTGAACATCCTTGAACAGCTTGGTAGTGCCGCCCACCAGGCCTTCGGTGTTCTTCAGCAGGGTCTTGATCTGGGGAACCACGTTGTTCTGAAGGTCGGACTTGTCGGCGTCGCTGATTTCACCGCCGGCGGAAGCTTCGCTGGCGTAGTCGCGACGGGCGGACTTCAGTTCATCCTGAGCCGAGCCCATGGCGTCCAGCTTGCCGTCGTCAATCTGGTCGCTGACCAGAACTTCGGCGCTTTTCACCCGGCTGTCACCGGCCTTGCGGGCCACCTTCGCCCGGCTTTTGCAATTGCAGGCATCCCACATGGCAGCATACTGTTCGTTCAGCTTCTTGAAATCCGCGGCCGAAGCCATGACGGCGGACCGGGTGCCGCCCGAAACCTTGCCCGAACCGGCCAGTTCGCTCTTGGCCTTGGCCCGAAGCGACTTGTACTGGGCATCGTTGGCCTTGATGGAGGACTTCAGGCTTTTTTCCTTGGCCCAGTCGCAGTTGGGGGGCTTGGGGGCGTCCTTGGTCTTCTGGGGCGCCTTCACCGTATCCACGCTGAGCATTTCCATATCGGCCGAATTGCTGCCCGAATCCTGCGCCAACTGGTTGGCCTGGCCTGAAAGTTCGGCCGCGGCCCACACCAAGGCCGCCGCCAGGAGGATCAACCCGAGTACCAACATGACTTTTTGGTGTTTCGACACGACGCTTTTCATTTTCCCTCCTTAGACTTCACGAAAAATTGGAACCCCGCGA
>JAGVGV010000693.1 GCA_020056895.1 Deltaproteobacteria bacterium | reverse complement strand
AAGCAGGCGGCGAAAAGGATGAGAAGAAGGAAGGGGGCAACGAACTTTTTCATCACACATACCTCCTTGACAACGGTTGGGGTTGATCGAGGCCCTTGGGCGCTTTCCCCGGAGCGGAATGACGCCCTTACCGGAAAGGCCTCGAGGCCATCGGAATTATCACGAAATCATTTACGGAATAGCCGATCATGCGATGCGGACTTAAACATGTCAAGACCGAATTGGCTCATGGGGTCAGCGGAGAATATCGAGGAACCGGCAAGCTCACGTGCGGGGCGCAAGAAATTTCAACATATACGCGAGTGTATTCTTGGTGGCTTTACTTGGGAAGCTTCAATTACCCTTCCCGCGTTTTCGCTTCAGCCCAAAGCCGGTCCATTTCGGCCAGGTCGGCTTCGGCCGGAGTCCGGCCCTCGCGGGCCAGCTCCGTTTCGATGTATCGGAAGCGTTTGAGGAAGCGATCGTTGGTCCCCCGGAGGGCTTCTTCGGCGTTGATCTTCAAATGCCGGCCCAGATTGACCAGAGTAAACAGCACGTCGCCCAGTTCGGCCGCCGCGGCGTCCCGGTCGCCGGAAGCCAGCGCCGCCCGGAATTCGTCCAGTTCCCGGTCCAGGCCGGGGAGCACGGCCGGGGCCGAATCCCAGTCGAACCCCACTTGGCCGGCCCGCTCGGTCAGCCGGTGGGCCCGCATCAGCGCCGGCAGGCCGGCGGGGATGGAATCCAGGAGCCCCTGGCTTTTTTCACCGGCCTTGATCCGGCTCCATTGGGTTTTCACGGCTTCGGCGTCGCTTAGGGCCGGGGTGTCGCCAAATACGTGGGGATGGCGGCGGATCATTTTGTCGGCGGCGGCGGTCAGAACGTCGGCCAGGGCGCCCACGCCTTCCCGTTCGAGCAACAAAGCCAAAAAGGTGGTCATGAACAGGCCGTCGCCCAGTTCCTCGCGGATGTCCGCCGGGTCGCCGCCTTCCAATGCCTCCAAAAGTTCGTACACTTCTTCCAGAACATACGTCCGGGCGGACCGGGAGGTCTGCTTGAGGTCCCAGGGGCAGCCGGTTTGGGGGTCCAGGAGCTTCCGGAGCACCTGGACCATCCGGCCGAAGGCCGACCCCGCCGGATCCCGACGGCCGGCCTCATCATCCGGAATGGGAACCGGCATCGGCTATTGGTTGCCGTCGCCCGGCCAGGCCGGCTTGGGGGCGCCTTCGGCCTCGGGCGTCGGCGGGGTCGCGGTCGGGTCCTGAGTTCTGGGCGGCGGCGAACCGGGCATGGCGGTTCCTTCTTCAGGGTTGGGGGGCTTCCAGGCCGGGGGTTTTTTGGGTCCGCCGGAAAGGTCGGGCAGAGCCGGCCGGAGATTGTCGGGCAGCAGTTCCCCTTTGTTTTCAAACGCCTTTTTCAGGTCTTCGGGGATATAGGGCCGAATGTACTCATTGGTGATCTGGAAATAGGGCCACAATTGGGAGTCGCGGAAAAAAGGGGAATCGGTCCGGATGAAGGCGGTGGTGGCCATCAGAAGGACGGAGCAGAGGACCACGGCCTTGCCCGTGCCGATCACCGCGCCAATCAGACCGTTGCCCACGGGCGAAATGGTCAGCTTGATGAGCTTGTCCATCAGCAGGCCCAGCAAGCCCACCAGGAAAAAGGCGGCCAAAAAGATGATCTGGAACCCCACGGCATGACGGTAGGACGGGTTCTGCAGAAAGGGTTTGAGGCTGTCGCCCAGGACGGGGTAGTATTGGATGGCCAGGTAAAAGCCGGCCACCAGGCCGAACACGCCGGCCACTTCCTTGACGAAGCCGCGGAAAATGCCGCGCAAAAAGAAAAAACCAAGAATCACGCCCAAGGCGATATCCAGGCCGTTCATGGGCCCTCCTAAGGGGCGGCCGGAAATCGTTTCCGACCGATGCTGGCCTTATGTAGCACGAAACGGTCCTCGGCGTCAAGGTCGGTCCGGGGTGATTTTTCCAGTAATCCTTGGGCGTTCGGCCGCCAAAGCCCCGGTGGGACTTGCTTTTTAAACCAGGCCGTGCTAACAGTGGTTCGTCTTGGGCAAGGTTTCAGGACCATCTTTGGAAAAGCCGAGGAAGAACCTTGCCCCGGATGCTTGAAAAACATCTTCCACGTTCACGGCCCCAGGCGGCGGGGGGAAACATTTGAACGAACGACCGGGCGAGGTCCGGGGAAACGGTGATCGAACCGGTTCGGGCCGGATGGATTTCAACGATCCGTCGTTGGCTCGGTCCCTCTTTGGGGAACGGGACGGCCACCTGAAAATCGTGGAAAAGGAACTGGGCGTCCGGCTGGCCAGCCGGGGGGCTTCGGTTCAGGCCTCGGGCGACGCCATCAACGTGGACCTGGCCCTTCGCACCCTGACCGGGCTGTATAACCTGATCGAAGCCGGCTTTCCCATCTATCCCCAGGACGTGGATTACGCCCTCCGGATCATCTCCGCCGATCCCAGCGCCAACCTGAAAGACATTTTCCTCGATACCGTTTTCGTCACCGCCAACAAACGGGTGGTCACGCCCAAAAGCCTGGCCCAGAAACTCTATATCGAAGCCATCCGGCATCACGACATTGTTTTCGGCATCGGCCCGGCGGGCACGGGCAAAACGTACCTGGCCATGGCCACGGCGGTGGCCCGGCTGGCCGCCGGCGACGTGAAACGGATCGTTTTAACCCGGCCGGCGGTGGAAGCGGGGGAACGGCTGGGGTTTCTGCCCGGCGATCTTTATGAAAAGGTCAATCCTTATCTGCGGCCGTTGTACGACGCCCTGCACGACATGATGGATTTTGAAAAAGCGTCGCGGATGCTTTCCCGGGGGGCCATCGAAGTGGCCCCTCTGGCGTTCATGCGCGGCCGAACCCTCAACGATTCCTTCGTGATCCTGGACGAAGCCCAGAACACCACCACCGAACAGATGAAAATGTTCCTGACCCGGCTGGGGTTTTCATCCAAGGCGGTCATCACCGGCGACATCACCCAGACCGACCTTCCCGGCGGGCGGATTTCCGGCCTGGTCGAAGCCCGGGTAGTGCTGGCCGGAGTGGACGGCATTCACTTCAGCTATTTCTCCGAACGGGATGTGGTCCGGCACCGGCTGGTGCGGGAAATCATCAAGGCGTACGACCGGCATGACCGCGCCCGTCCCGAACCTTCGGGACCCGCCGCCCCGGGAACTCCATGACTCCGGACAAAGACAAAAAACCCGCCCGCCTTTTCAGCCTTGGGGGGCCTCCCGCCAAGCCCACCGGAGCCTCGTGCAAACCCGCCGGTCCCTGCCTGCCCGGCGGCGGAAAGAAGAAAGCCGAGGGCCTTTTTCATTTGGACTGGCGGCGGGTTACGGTTCATCCCATGGTGTTCCGAGGCGGACTCGTTTTGGCCTTGGCCTTGGCCACGGTTTTTTTGGCCTACCCCATGCCCGATTCGCTGCTCATGGGCGAAATCGCCGACCGGAACGTCAAGGCCGACCGGGATTTCATGGTCCTGGACCGGGTGGCCACCCAGGACCGGCAGGAACAGGCCTGGCGGAAAGCGCCGGCGGTTTTCGATCTGGACGATCTGGCCGCTCAGGACATCCGCGAAGAGCTGGGCCGGTTGTTCGCCCGGGGGCGGGCCATATTGAGCCCCCCGGCCGACAAGGCGCCCATCGATTCCGGGACCCATCCCGAAGCCGGCCCGGACCTGGCTTCGCTGGCGGACCTTAAGCAGCGGTTCACCGCCGCCTTCGACCTGGGACCTCAGGATACCGCCTTCGACGCCGTGGCCCAAGCAGGGTTTCCTCACGAATATGAGCGGATCATCCTCCGGCTGGTCCACGATCTTTTGGACCAGGGCGTGGTGGCGGAAAAAGCCGACGTTCTGGCCCATCAGCAGACCGGCATCATCTTGAGGCGGCTGTATTCCAAGCAGGAGGAAATGGTTCCGTACGTGGCCGTTTTCCCGAGTTTGGACGAGGCCCGGCGGCGGGTTCAGGAACGGGCCGTGCTGTTCACCGGGCACCTGGAAACCGCTCAGGCTCAGGCCGTGGCCGCCGTGGCCCAATCTCTTTTGAAGCCCAACCTGGAACTCAACCGAAAGCTTACCGATGAACGCCGGTCCCAGGCGTCCGCCCTGGTGTCTTCGGTATATTTCCAGGTCAAACGGGGGGAAATGGTCGTCCGCGAGGGCGAACGGGTGGACGAAATGGTCCGGCAAAAGCTGGAAGCCCAGGCCGCCCACGCCGACAACCGGGACTGGTATCCCCAGGCCTTGGGGTATTTCGTTCTGACCGTTCTGTTCATCCTGGTCACCTACGGCGCCGGGTTCCGGATGAGCCGCCGGACGCGGTTGTCCCAGCGGGACCTGTTGTTTCTGGCCACCCTTCTGGTCATCAACCTGGTTTTGGCCTACGCCGCCGACCAAGTGGGCGACGCCATGGGCCGGGGTTTTCCCGGCGTGAACAAGATCACCTTTCAGTACCTCACCCCCGCGGCCGCCGGGGCCATGTTGGCCACGGTGTTTCTGGGACCTCTGCCCGGAATCTATTATGCCGTCATCGCTTCGGCCTTCACCGGGTTGGTCTTTGACCGGAGCCTGATCTTTTTTTTCTATGCTTTCCTAGGGTCCATCGCCGGGTTGGCGGGGATGATCCGGGTGCGGGAACGGGGCGCGGTGACCCGGAGCGGCCTGATGGTGGGTCTGGTGAATGTGGCGGCCATCGTGGCCCTGGGGCTCATGGAACGGATCCCCTTGGAAAGCGAAGCCTTTTTCCATTTGGTGGCCGGTTTGCTGGGCGGGTTGATCACCGGGGTGGTGGTGGCCGGCCTGATTCCCTTTTTCGAAATGGCGTTCAAATACACCACCAACGTCAAACTGCTCGAACTGGCCAATCTGGACCAGCCCATCCTGAGGGAACTCATGGTTCAGGCGCCGGGCACCTATCACCACAGCGTGATTGTGGGGGCCATGGTCGAAGCGACGGCCGAAACCATCGGCGCCAATCCGCTCTTGTGCAAGGTCAGCGCCTATTACCATGATCTTGGAAAAATGCGGAAACCGCTTTATTTCGTGGAAAACCAAACGGGCGAAAACCGGCACGAAAAGCTGGCGCCGTCCATGTCCAGCCTGATCCTGATTTCCCATGTGAAAGATGGTTTGGAACTGGCCCGCCGGCACGGGCTCAGCCAGGAGATCATCGACATCATCGGCCAGCACCACGGCACCAGCCTGATCAGCTATTTCTT
>JAGVGV010000624.1 GCA_020056895.1 Deltaproteobacteria bacterium | reverse complement strand
CCCGGCGATGATCACCCGGAGCCCCCGTTCCCGGGCCGTTCGCGAATACCGCGAGGCCCGTTCGGGCGATCGGTGGGCCGAGGCCACCGTCATTTCGTACGGCACGCCGAATTTTTCCAAGGTCTCGGCCGCGGACTTCATTACGTCCAGGTCCGAATCGCTCCCCATCACAATGCCCACTAAAGGCTGGGTCATGGCTTCCTCCAAATGATTTAGCGGGCCAGGGCCTTCAGAGCCGTCACCGCCCGCTGAATTTCGGTAAACACCGGCACGCGCCAGGCTTCCAGCCGGTCGCGGATGGCCCGGAACCGGGCGGCGTCGCCGATCAGCCAAACCATGGCCGGTTTGGAATAGTGCTCCAGCGGCGAAAAGTAGTCGTCGAAACGGTCCAGAGTCAGGGCGTTTACGAACATGTGGATAAACACCGCGTCCACTCCCGGGTCCTGGTCCAAGGCTTCCATGGCCGTCCGGTACACCAGGCCGTCGCCGTTCCGCTCCATGGCCGGGTACAGGTCCAGTGGGTTCCCCGGCGGCATCCAGGGCGGATAAATCCGGCTCAACCGGTCCATGGTGGCCGGAGACAGATCGGCCAGTTCGATGCCCTGGCCGTCCAGGTGGTCGGACGAAACAATGCCCGCCGCGCCGCTGAAGGTCAGCACCCCCACCCGCCGGACCCGCCGGCGAGCGCCCCAATGGACCAGCGCCCGGGTCACGTCCATCCATTCCACGAAATCGTACGCCCGAACAATGCCCAGTTGCCGGAAAAAGCCTTCGGCCACCAGGGCGTTTCCAGCCAGGCTGGCGGTATGGCTCATGGCCGCCCGGGCTCCGGCCTGGCTGGTCCCGCCTTTGAGCAGCACCACGGGCCGGCCGAAGGCGCGGACCGCCCGGCCGAACCGTTCCGGATTCCGGATCGATTCCAGGTACAAAGCCAGCACTTCGGTGGTCGGGTCATCGGCCAGGTATTCGATCAGGTCGCACTCGTCCACGTCCATCCGGTTGCCGATGCTGGCGGCGGTATTGAGGCCGAAATAGCCTTCGCTCAATATCTGGATCAAAAACCCGGCGGCCAGCATGCCGCTTTGAACGATCAGCGATACTCCGCCCGGCTTGAGCTTGCCCTGCCAAACCGAGGTTCGGAGGAACGATGCCACCAATTGGGACGGCCCGTGGACCACGCCCATGCAGTTGGGACCCCACAGCCGGATGCCGTAATCATGGGCGATGGATAAGCATTGGTCCTGCAACGCCTGGCCTTCGGGGCCGGTTTCGGCGAACCCGGCGCTTTGAATCATGACCCGCCGGATGCCTTTGCGGCCGCAGGCTTCGATCAGGCCGGGGATCGTGGCGGCCGGAGTGAAAATCACGGCCAGGTCGGGCGATTCGGGTAGATCCGCGACGGACGGATAACACGGCACATCGTTGATCCGGTCGGCCTTGGGATGGATGGGATAGGTCCGCCCGGGGAGGGCCCGGCACAGGTTGTCCAGAAGCTGAAACCCGGGTTTTTCGGGATTCGTGGAGGCGCCGATAACCGCCGCGCTCCGGGGTTTGATGAAACCTTCCACCATGGTCTCCTTAGAGGGCCGGCCGGATGGCCTTGTCGATATGGGAATGTTCCGCCACCCGGACTGGATGGGCCGCTCTATGGCGGCCATTCCCGGGGCGGGCGCTGGACGATCGCCCTATTTGACCCGAATCCGGTGGGAATTCAAGAAAAAAGGGAGGGAGGGGAGGGGGAAGAAGTGAAGGCACGGCTATGCCCCTCATCCTTTCCTTAGAATCTCGGTGACGGATGTTGCTTCTACTCTTCCGGAATCTTGCCCTCCTGCTCCATTCGGAACCGAAGAGCTTCTACAGGATCAGGCGGGTTGATGGGAAAATAGATATCTTCGTGCTTTTCGACCAAGGTCGATAAAAGGTTGAGTTCGTCCCATTCCGGGGAGCCGGCTTCGGCATCAAGACGCAGAAGCGTTTCAATGCGAACAAGGGCTTTCTGGTAATCAGCCTCGTACTTTATACGTTGGAGCATGAATTGAACCTCAAAAAGTACCACGACCAACAGTTACATAAAATTTGACATGATTTTAATTCATGTTTTCAAAAAGTAAATGAACAAACAGATTCACAACAATCTGAACAGTGGGAGTTTTTCCAGTAGTTTATAAAAGGATTTTCTTCATTTTCATCAAAAAAGAAAGCGGTGCATAGAGTTGGGTCTCCGTAAACGTTACCTATTGCTTTATCTAAGTTATAAATAACGGCTTTTGAACAAAGATGCTCAATCGAAAGCTTTTTACACATTATCAACAAAAGCCTATCGCCTGAAAAAATAGCGTAGTCATTGTTATATGCGGTAGCCAAAGATATTACGTCAACAGGATCAGCATTTCTCGAAGGTGGGTTGTAGAAGTTCTCAAATGCTATTCCGTTAGGCCGAGAGTGTATGAAAAGTAATACATCTTCATCAGAAATTAAACTTTTTAAAACATCACAAGGGTGTTGGCTTTTATTACAAGGTGATTCTGAATACTGTCCCTGATGAATTAAACATCCTTTCGTTAGTGATTCTTTAATAAAATATAGAATTTCACATTTATCATCAATTCGATACATTGTGCTCACCAAAGAAGCGTCCAATATAGTTTTCTTGTTATGATAATTCACCTTGCAGGCTCCTTATCATACCTTGGAAAACATCATCTGAAAAATTACCTTTATGTTCATTAATTATTGAAAAAACTTCAAAAGTTTTTTTCCGAAGGAACTCAAAAACGCTTTTATCGCTAATGGCCGTGAGTTGACCTAAACGGTCTTGAATTAGATTATAAGACGGGTGCTTTTCTCCTCTTAAGTAGAGATGGTCGAAAATAGTGTTAACAGCAACTTCTTTGCTTGTTCTATTATTTTGTATAGTTTCTTGTATTTTATCTATTGGTATAACATTAGGCCATTGAAGAATCCATTTTTCCGATACATCGAATGGAATCAGATAAAACTGCGCAAACTTAGTCGCAAAAAACTCATGCACAAAAGAAGGTTTTATTTGCTCGGAAAACATGTTCATTCTCGTATCAACTTGCAACACGTATGGACCGTCAAATAGAAAGTGAGAAATTTCATGTAACAAGGAAAACAGGATTCTGCTGGATGGATTTGATTCATTTATCACCATTAAATACTTACCGCCAGAACAGAGTAAAAACGAATCAAAATCGACTTCTGATTCTATTGAAATGAGTGGTAGATTGAAAAAATTTATAATTTGCTCTGGCGTTTCTCCATACTCGGCTTTAATTCGGTTAACAATATTAGGAACAGGCGCTAAAATAAAAGATCTATCCGTATAGTCCAAAGTCGGTCTTCGAGAAATATTACTTTTTGTATTCGGTAATAGTTTTCTAATAAGATGAAAAGCGTTTTCAATACGTTGAGCTAATTCTTTTGCAGGTGTTGTAATATTTCTAAAATGAAGAGTAGTTGTAACAAAGTCAGGAGATAAAAGCTGATAAAAATTAATACTAATGGCAATGCAAATACATTGCAACTCACTGATTAACATTTCGCGAGAACCTTCAAGATATCCTTTAATTACCTTATTTGACAATTCGGTAGTATTAGATAGTTCAGTGATATCAATACCTCGAATCTTCAGGACTGAAGATAGTCTTTTCGCAATTAATTTCCGCAATTTTATACCAGAATCTTTCATAAACATCCTTACCTCTAATGAAAGAATACAATAGCGTTGAACACAAATCAAGAGAAGTTGCGCACAAGCGGGAACTATTTGGTCATCTTCATACGGGACTCGATGCCCCCCCTCTCACCGACCAGGCCAAGAGAGTGACCGGGTGGACCACCCGGAGGCCGGTCAGGAATTCGATCTGCCAGGCGCAGGTTTCGCAGTCCGTGACCACCAGGTCGGGCTTTACGGCCAGGATTTTTTCTTTAAGGTCCGCGCCGACATCCTGGGCGATCGGATAAAGCTCCTTCTTGAAGCCATACGTGCCCGAAATGCCGCAGCATTCGGAATGAAGAAGCCTCGGGTCCAGCCCCGGGATCCGGCGCAGAACCTCCACCGTATCCACCACGCCGCCCATCCGTGCCAGGTGGCAGGGAGCATGGTACGCCACTTTCAGGGGCACGGGAGTTTTCAGGACATCGGGACGGTCGGCCAGGCGGGGGGCCAGGAAGCGGGTGAGGTATTGAATCCGGTCGGCGATGGCCCGGTTGTCCTGCCTCAGGATGCCCGGATATTCATACATCAGGGCATACGCGCAGGTGGACGAAGCGGTCACGATGGGGCCGCCGGCCTGGTCCGCCGCCCGAGCCAGACCCTCGATGTTGTGGCGGGCGTGTTTCCGGGCGCGGTCCAGATACCCGTTGGCGATCAGGGGCACGCCGCAACATTTTTCGTTGGTGATCCGGACCCCCACCCCCAGGGCGGCCAGCACGTCCACCACATCGCGACCCAGGCCGGGGTTTTGATAATTCACGTAGCAGCCGTGGAAATAGACCGCCTGATCCGGATGAACCGACGGGTCCGGTCCGTGATCCCGGAACCAACGCTTAAACGTGGAGGTCGAATACTTGGGAAAGGGCCGTTCCTTGGGGATTTTAACAAAAATATCCAGAAGGTAACGAACCACCCCGGCTCCCGCGGCCCGGTTCACCAGCCCGGCCAGGGCCGTTCCCCAAAACCCCATCAGATCGGTATGGGCCAAAAGGAAATCCCTGGGCCGGGTCCGGCGGCGCCAATACGTCCATTTGGCGGCCTGGATGATGTCCGCGATCCGGACGTCCGATGGGCAGGCGGTTTCGCACCGTTTGCAGTTGGAACAGTATTTCAACGAATCGTCCACCAGTTCCGGGTTCTTGATCCGCAGCCGTTCCGCGTCCGGGCCGGATTGTTTGGGCCCGGGAAACAAGGGCGTGGCCTTGGCCACGGGGCAATAGACCGTGCAGACGGTGCATTTGAGGCAATGGTCGAAGCTGATGTTTTCCAGTTCGATCATGGCCGGTCCCCATCCTCTTCCAAAACAAGCAGGGCCGCCCGGTATCCGGTGGCCACCGCCACGCCGCCTCCGGACGCCTCGGCGATGGGATCGTATCCCGCCAGCACGGCTCCGGCCGCGTACAGGTTGTCCAGCGGCCGGCCGTCCGGCATCCGGGGCCGGAGGCGTTCGTCCGTTTCCACGCCGTAGGATAAAAAGGGATGGCTTCCCGGATCGAAGAACCGGCGTCCCACCCAATGGGTCCGCAAGGGTTCGGATCGAATCTCCAGGCCGAAAACGGGTTCGACCATACGGTCCGGCCGGCTGACCAGGCCGCCGCTGAAGAACGAACCGGTGGCCAGGATAAAATGGTCGGCCGCCAACCGGACCGGACCGTACATCTGGGTTTCCACGCTCGCCAACCGCCCGTTCCGGATCTCGCCGCCCACCACCCGGTCCCCGGGGATCAACAGGCCGCCTTGGCCGGCCAGGCGGTTTTTCAAGGCTTGGTCCATCCGGAGTCCCAGGATCGACGGCGGCAGGGTGGGGACTTCGTAAATGATCTTGCCCGTCAGTTCCATCAACCGAGGAAGAACTCGGGCGTACCCGGCCAAACCGATGAAGGCGGGCAGGCCCACCATGTCCGCTTCGGGAGCGGCCCGGCGGATGGCGGCGGCGGTCTCTTCCACGGCCTGATCCCGGTCGAACAGCCGGCCCACGTCGATGGACCTTAGTTCGTGGACCGGCCGGCCGGTTTCATCCTTAAGGGGCAGCCGGATCCGGCCGGTGGTGACCGGGCTTTTCTGGAAAAGGGGGTGGCGTCTTAGCGACGCCGCGGCCAGTTCGGGGTGAAAGTCGCGGTATCCCTCGAACGTCAGGATGGCCACCCGAGGGCCTTGCTCGAAAGCCTGATGGATGCGGTCGTTGTACACCGTGTCCGGGGAGAAGTACGTGGGTTTGAGTGTTCCCAAAGCGGTGACGTGGAAATGGTTTCGGGACCCGTTGGCCCAAAGCTTCAGGCCTTCCCGGGCGCATTCATCCCGGAAAAAGGACAGGGCGGCGCGGATGGTTTCCAGGCCGCAACGGTTGTACGGGTGGTCGGGCCGAAGACCGGGAAGGCCGGCCAGCGCGTTGAATGGTTCGTATTCCACTCGGCCGTCCGGATTCCGACCCCAAAGGTCGATGGACCCGGACGAAAAGTGAAGGGCGCTCATGCCGGCCGAAAACACCGCCACCCGCCGGCCCGCCTGGGCCAGCCGGAGCGCGGCGGTCAGACCGGCCAAACCGCCGCCGATGACCAAAACGTCGTACTTCATGGGACGTCCCTTTCGGGAGCCTGGGTTTCCGTCTGGGAACCATCCCCCGCGCCCAGCCCGAACAGACCTTCGTACAGCCAGTAAATGAATTCCATCTCGCGCATACCGTCGCCCCAGAGTACCGGCCGGACGCCCTTGTACCGTTCTTCCAAAAATTCGGCCAGCATGGTCAGGGCGGTGTCGGCATCCACCGCGCCCAGTTCTTCCATCAACCCGGCGGCCCGGTACGCGCACAAGCCCCCCTGGCAAGGCCCCATGCCCAACCGGGTCCGGCGCCGAAGGTCAATCAGGTCCCGGGCGCCCAGAGTCTTGATGGCGTAACGGACTTCGCCCGCCGTCACCATCTCGCATTCGCAGACCAGGGCAAAATTGGCTTTTTCACCGCCCAGCACCTGGTGGACCCGCTCCCCGTGCCGGTAATGAGTCGATCCCACAACGGATTCGGATACGCCCGTGAACTTTTTGGATGTCCGCCGGATGGGAACGGGTTTTTCGGACCCAGGCAGGGGCGCCTGGCGGGTTTCGCAGGGCCGGTTCACGCCCAGGCGTTCGGCCACGTAATCCGCCAGTTTTTCGGCCATCAGCCGGTACGTGGTCAGCTTGCCGCCGGCCATGGTTACCAGCCCGGCCAAGCCGTCCCTGGTTTCGTGGTCAATAAGCACCAGGCCCCGGCTGATTTCCCGCCCGTCCTTGCCTTCACTCGCGGCCAACAGGGGCCGGACTCCGGCGTAGGCTCGCAGCGCCCGAGTCCTTGAAATCCGGGGGATCAGGTTTTCGGCGTCTTTCAAGAGCACGTCGATTTCGTCGTCATCGACCCGAAGATCGTCAATGGCGTCGTAGTCCACGGTCCGGCTGGTGGTCCCCAGGAGCGAAACCGTATCACCGGGGACGATGATGTCCCCGTCGGACGCTGGCCGGCTCCGATTGATCACCACCCGGTTCACCCGGTAATCGATGATGAGCATGGACCCTTTGGATGGATGCATGGCCAGGTCCAGATTCGCCATTTGGCATACGCGGCGGCCCCAGATACCGGCGGCGTTGACCACCATGCGGCTCCGGATGGCGAACCGTTCCCCGGTCTTCCGGTCCCGGCACAATATCCCCGCCACCCGGTCCCCCTCGCGGATCAGGCTTGTGGCTTCCACGTGAGTCAACGCCTGCTGGCCATGTTCCACGGCGGATAGCACGTTGGCCATGGTCAATCGGAACGGATCGATGGTGGCATCCGGCGCCAATAGGGCTCGGGTGATGGCCGGGTTCAGGTGGGGTTCCATCCGAAGGGCTTTGGATACGGGGATTTCCTCGATCTCGATCCCCGTGTCCCGGCCGGCCCGGATCAGCCGGTCCGCGTACCCCGGATCGTCTCCCGGCAGCGTTACGAACAGGCCGCCGGTGTCTTCCACCGTATGACGGGCAATGACTTTTAAAACCCGGCTTTCGGCAATGCATTCCCGAGCCGATTCCGGGTCCCCCACCGCGTATCGGGACCCGGAATGGAGCAGGCCGTGGTTCCGGCCGCTGGTGCCGGAAGCGAGATCGCCCTTTTCCACCAGAACGGCCGGAATGCCTCGGAGCGCCAAGTCCCTCAGCGTCCCCGCGCCGGTCACTCCGCCGCCGATGATCGCCACCTGGGTTTCGATCGTTTTCATGAAGAGCTCTCAGCTCTCAGCTGTCAGCTGTCAGCTTGTAAGGAAGGTGAGCTTTTTTTCTCAGGTCCATGACGTCCATGGCTTCCTTTCCGAAGGAAGGCCTTCCCTTCAAAAGAAGATGACTGGAAGCAAAACAACCATGCCGGGCGAGACGTTCTTCGCCCCTACACCCCGCAAATCATGTTTTCCACGGCCGATTATGAACGGCGGACCGATCCATGCACCGATAGATACCATCGATCCGCATTCCTTCCGCTAATGCTGATCGCTGATCGCTGATCGCTTCTTCCCCCTATTTCACCCAGTCCAGGGTCCGGTTCACGGCCCGACGCCAGCCTTCATAGAGCTTCTGGCGGTTCAGATCGTCCATGGTTGGCGAAAAAATGCGTTCCACGGCCACTTTCCCGGCCAGTTCCTCCAGGCCGTTCCAAAACCCCACGGCCAGACCGGCGGCGAAGGCCGCGCCCTGAACCGTGGTTTCGGTCACCCGGGGGCGAATGACGGGAATGCCCAGAAGATCAGCCTGGAACCCCATGAGCAGTTCATTGTGGACCATGCCGCCGTCCACTTTCAGCTCCTTGAGCCGGATGCCCGAATCCAGGGTCATGGCGTCGAACACTTCCAAGGTTTGGTACGCCACCGCTTCCAAGGCGGCTCGGGCCAGGTGGCTTTTGGTCACATAGTGCGTCAACCCGATAATGAGTCCCCGGGCGTCGCTTTTCCAGTGGGGGGCGAACAGGCCGGAAAACGCGGGGACAAAATACACGCCGCCGCTGTCGGGCACGGTTCGAGCCAGGTCTTCGATTTCCGGGGATGAGGCGATGAGCCCCAGGTTGTCCCGAATCCACTGGATCAGGGACCCGGCGATGGCCACGGACCCTTCCAGGGCGTACACGGCGGGCTGGCCGGCCAGTTGGTACCCCACGGTGGTCAACAGGCCGTGGCGGGAAGGCACGGGCCGCGTCCCGGTATTCAGCAGCAAAAAGCAACCGGTGCCGTAGGTGTTTTTGGCTTGGCCCGGCTGATAACAGGCCTGGCCGAACAACGCGGCCTGTTGATCCCCCAGGTCGCCGGCAACGGGGAGTTCGCCGCCAAAGGGACCGTCGGCTCGGGTGTGGCCGTACACCTCGCTGGAAGAACGGATGGACGGGAGCATGGCCGCTGGTATGCCAAACGCGTCCAGGAGTTCGGGGTCCCAGGACAGCCGGTCCAGGTTCATGAGCATGGTCCGGCTGGCGTTGGTTGGGTCGGTCGCGTGAACGCCGCCATTCGGGCCGCCGGTCAGCCACCAGATCAGCCAGGAATCCATGGTGCCGAACAGAGCCCGGCCCTCCCTTGCGGCCCGGGCCGCTTCGGGAACCTGGTCTAAAATCCAGCTGATTTTGGGGCCGGAAAAATAGGTGGCCAGGGGAAGACCCGTGGCGGCCCGGAACCGGTCCGGCCCTTCGTCGCCGGCCAGGGCTTTCAACAACGCGTCGGTCCGGGTGTCCTGCCAGACAATGGCTCGGTGGTAGGGGGCGCCCGTGGTTTTATCCCAGACCACGGTGGTTTCCCGCTGGTTGGTCACCCCCACGGCGGCCAGGTCCCCGGCGGTCAGGCCCGCCCGGTTCAGAGCCCGGCGGATGGCATCGTACGCGCGGTCCCTGATTTCCAACGCGTCGTGTTCCACCCAGCCCGGCCGGGGGAAGTGCTGGCGATGTTCATACTGGGCCATGCTCACCACGTGAGCGTCTTGATCGAAAATCACGAACCGAGTGCTGGTGGTCCCTTGGTCCAGGGCGCCGATATGAGTTCCGGACATGGATTCCCCCTTAGGCCAAAAGGTGATTGAAAAACCGGATGGTTTTTTCGGAGATGACATCCTTGTCGAAATCCATGGTGGCCACGTGGTACGACCGGTCCAGCCAGACCAGTTCCTTGATCGTGGACCCGACGTTCTCAAAAGTCCAGGTGGCGCTCTTTTCGGGCGCCACGTGATCCTGGCGGGACCGGAAGATCAGGACCGGCGGAGTGACGGAAGCCAGTCCGGCCCGGGCCACGTCCATCAGTTTCGTGAGTTCATGAATCCCGGCCACGGACAGCCAGGGATAGGTGGCCCGAGGCGCCTGGGGGTCCAAAACGTCTGGTCCCCGGCTGGGAACCAGAGGCAATACGTGCTTGAGCCACCCGGCCTGGCGGATCAGCCAGTCCGGCTGAAGGAATAGGACGTGATTGACCAGGACCAGTCCGGCCAGATCGGGCCGGCGGGCGGCCAAATGGAGGGTAAGGGCTCCGCCCATGGACAATCCGGCCACGAACAGCGGGGCGGCCCGCCGGTCCAGCCGGTCCAAAGCCCGGAGGGCATCATCCAGCCAATCGGTCCACCGGACCCGTCCCAGGTCCCAGGGCGACGTTCCATGGCCGGACAAAAGCGGCCCTTCCACGTGGAACCCGGCTTCGAAGAGCCGCCGGCCCAAGGGCAGCACCGTGGCTGGAGTCCCCGAAAAACCGTGAAGCACCAACACGCCCGGCCCTTTTTCAGGTTGGCCAAAGGAAAAGGGCTGAGCCAAGGTTTGGAAATCCGTCATGGATATCGCTCCCGGAGTCGGATCGGGTCCCGCCGGAAAGAGCATCGAGCAGGTCCGCCGCTTTCCTCCCAGAAGGAAGATAGCCCCTGGATCAAAGGGTTGTCAACGAGGGTGGGGCCATGGATGAACGGTTTCGACGGTGATTCCAAACAAAACCCCCATCCTTCCGGACCGCAGCCGGGGGAGGATGGGGGGCGTTATTCCCGTGAAAAGCGTCGGGGCGGTTAGGCCAGGAGTTTTTTCACTTCCTGAGTCATGGCCGGGACGGCTTCGAAAAGGTCCGCCACCAGGCCGTAGTCGGCCTTTTGGAAAATCGGGGCTTCGGGGTCTTTGTTGATGGCCACGATCACCTTGGACGAGCTCATGCCCGCCAGGTGCTGAATGGCGCCCGAAATACCACAGGCAATATACAGGTTGGGGCTGACCACCTTGCCGGTCTGGCCCACCTGGTCGGTATGATG
>JAGVGV010000477.1 GCA_020056895.1 Deltaproteobacteria bacterium | reverse complement strand
TTCCGATCTATCCAGGCCCACCACTTGAAGCCCGGTCAGGTTGCGGACCAAAAACGAGAACAGGATCGACCGGTCTTCGCAATCCGAGTACGGGTAGGCCATGGTTTCTTCGGGCAGGAGCACCTTTTCGCGCCCGAAGCTTTCCTGATCGGTTTTGTACTGAAAGGCTTTTTGGGAAAACCGTAAAAGGGTCCGGACCGCTTCCACTTCGGACCGGCCCTGGACCAGGGGGCCAAGGGACTTGAGCAGGCTGGCGCCGCCATACGGCGACGCGGCGGCTTCGAAATAAACCTGGAAATCGGTCTGGGGATAGAATTTCATGAAATCCACCAGCGTGCGATCCAGCCGGACGGCCACCTGGTTGTTTTTGCCTCGGAAATCGAAGGCCAGGTTTTTATCCAGGGGCGCTGGTTTCAGATTGGGGTATTTCTGGAAACCCAGATCGATGGGCCGGCCGGTCTTGGGGTATTCCCCGTCATACGTGAACAGATTGCCGAACCGGGTGGACGTTCCTTTGGTGGAAAGCGCGAAAAAGCGGCTGCCCCCCAAGGTGACGAAGGGGCTGCCATACACCGTGGTCTGGCAGGCGCCGAACAGGATTACGTCCTTGTCCGTATACCCCACTCGTGTTTGATACCCGGATTTGGTCAAAATGAACCAAGTGAACAAGTTGGCCAGAGCGGGGTTCTGGTGGAGCGCTTCACCGGCCTGGTGGGCCAGCATGAAGTAGCCCCAGTCGTTGAGCGCCAGTTGTTTTTGATAGTGGAGAAACTGATCGACCAGCGGCTGGCCGCCATAGCCCCCCAAAATGGCCCAATAACCGGCGATGGCCTGATTGTTGATTTTCCCGGCCGGTTTGACGCTTCGGATCCGGGCATCATGTTTGATGAGAATGGACTGGCCGTAAAAGTCGAAGGCGAGATCCTGGCCTTTTCCCCCCAGGGGCTTGACCGCCGTCGAGGCCGGAGCCGGAGCCGCGATCACCTGAGGCGAAACCAGCACTTGTTCCTGGTCGGGCGTCGGCGCCGGCGGCATGGCGGTGGGGGCGGCGGGGATCCGAATCGGTTTGGGCGCATCGAAGTTTTTCAGGCCCACCTTGTCTTCCAGTTCCTTCCACTGCCGGGCCAGCGTATGGGTGAATTCCCGGTCCAGGGCGTCCAACTGGCTTTCCAGTTCCTTGAACGCGCCCTCCATGTCCTGGAACATTTGGTCCAGGTCATCCTGAGCCCGTACCGGCCCTGACATCAGCAACGAAACAAGACACAATAGGCCGGCGATCCAGCCGATAGTTCCCCGCATGTATCCACCTCGCCGTCGTTCGGATCCGTTTGGATAAATCTGGCCGCCATCCGGGCCCATAAGAATGAAGCGAAAACCACCGGGCCGGACTGAACCAACCGTAAGCAATCACCCTAGGCCATGGTCCGCCTTCCCCGAGACCGGGTCTCCTTGGCCATTGGCATCCCCTTGGCACGAACCATGAACCCAAGAATACCGGCCCGTTGGCCGTTTTTCAAGCCGTTCCCGCCGGGGAAGCGTTTTCCAACCCCGTAGGTTCAACGCATATACCGGCGGCCTGGGTGCAACCGCCCCTAAAATAACAGGGAAAATGGGTAATGGCGACGAAAGATGGATTCCGGAATGTTGGAAACCGCGAATGACTTGGGTGGAGCGGAAGGGATCGGAACCTGGGTCCGGCTGGAGGAGGGGAGGGGGGCCGAACCCGGATTCCTTGGAGGGATTGGAGGTTTTCATCCGTGCGAGGTCGTTTTATCCGTTTCTTTTGGGGCGGGTTTTATACGGCTTCGATCCCCCTTTCTCCGGTGCGGATACGCATGGCCTCCCCCACCGGGATTACGAACACCTTGCCGTCGCCGATCTTACCGGTGAAGGCCGCTTTCTGAATCGCGGCCATCACGGCTTCGGTCTTGCCGTCGTCAATCACCATTTCGATTTTTACCTTGGGCATGAAATCCACCACGTACTCGGCCCCCCGGTAAATTTCCCGGTGGCCTTTCTGGCGGCCGAAGCCTCGGACTTCGGTGACCGTCATCCCTTCCACCTGCAGGGCGGCCAAGGCTTCCTTCACTTCATCGAGCTTGAATGGTTTGATGATGGCTTCGATCTTGTTCATGGCCTTTTTACCCCCGCTCCGCCGTGGGCCCGTAGGCCGGCACGTGGAAGTCCGAATAGGCGCTGCCCGCGTGTTCGGTCAGGTCCAGCCCTTCGATTTCCTCTTCCGGGCGCACCCGCAGACCCACGGTCATGGCCAGGGTTTTGAACAGGATCATCCCCAGGCCGAAAGACCAGACGAAGCAGACGGCCATGCCGAGAAGCTGCACGCCCACCAGGGTCAAGGTCACGCCTTCCGCGTTGAACAGAGCCGCCGACAAGGTTCCCCAGGCGCCGCACACGCCGTGGACCGAGATCGCGCCCACGGGGTCATCCACCTTGATTTTGTCGAAGAACAGTACTGAAAAGAACACCAGCACGCCCGCGACGCCGCCGATCATCACCGCGCTGACCGGAGTCACGTTGTAGCAGGGGGCGGTGATGCCCACCAGGCCGGCCAGTGTGCCGTTGAGGGTCATGCTGATTTCCGGCTTGCCGAATTTGATCCAGGAGGTGAACAGGGCGGTGCAGGCGCCGGCCGCCGCCGCCAGGTTGGTGTTCACGAAAATCAGGGCGATGTCCTTATTCGCCGCCGTGGTGCTGCCGGGGTTGAACCCGAACCAACCCAGCCAGAGGATGAACACGCCTAAGACCGCCAGGGGCAGGTTGTGGCCGGGAATAGGCCGGGGTTTGCCGTCCGAACCATACTTGCCGATGCGGGGCCCCAGGACAATGGCTCCGGCCAGCGCCAACCATCCACCCATGGAATGGACCGCCGTGGAGCCGGCGAAATCGATGAACCCCAGCTTCTGCAGCCAGCCGCCGCCCTTGTACAGGCCGCCCCAGACCCAGGACCCGAAAACGGGGTAGATTACGGCGCTGACCACCAGGCTGTAGATCAGATAGGACGAAAACTTCGTCCGTTCGGCCATGGCCCCGGAAACGATGGTCGCCGCCGTGGCGCAGAACACCACCTGGAACATCCAGAAGGCGAGTACCCAGGGGTCGCCGCCAGGAGTCCAATCCGAAAGAAAAAAGCCCGTTGTGCCGAACCAACCGGTGGAAGTGACGCCGAACATCAGTCCGAACCCCACGGCCCAGAAGGCGATCGAACCCACCGCGAAGTCCATCAGGTTTTTCATCAAAATGTTGATGGCGTTTTTGGCTCGAGTGAACCCGGTTTCAACCAAGGCGAACCCGGCCTGCATAAAGAAAACCAGCGCCGCGGCCACCAGGGTCCAGACATAGTTGGCGTGGGTTTGGACCAGCTCGATGGCGGTCCGGTTGGATTCGACCGTAGGGGGCTCACCGTCGGCCCAGGCCATGGACGCGGCCAGGACCAGGAAGGGAACCAGCCAAAGCGCTTTTCGTTTCATGTTGTCCTCTCCTCCCGTGGATGGATTTCCGGTAACTGAATAGCAAATGATCTGCCAAATTGAAAATTACAAAAAATTCAATATATTAATTAATTGTTATTTATACTAAACAGGACAATAATTGACAAAAATGTCAATTCATCCCACCCTCCGCGACATTTGTGTTTCGCCCGGAGGATGGTTCCTGTTTCCATGCCCTCCCGACCGGTTCGGTCTGGCAGGCTAACCATCCGAACCACCCGGCACTATCCACAACACACTGATATTTCGCAATAAATATGAATTTTAAGTTCTTTCGGAAACGAATTGATTTGAACCATGGTTCAAAAAAAGCCTTGACCCGTCGGCCGGATGGGATTATATTGAACGTAGGTTCATAACGAACCGGGAGGTCCACCGTGCCCCGACCCCGAAAATGCCGCCGCGTTCAGGCTCCGCCGCACACGTTTTACTTCAAACCCCAGGGCGTGCCCCTCCGGTTCCTGGAAGAAGTGATCCTGCCGGTGGAAGGCCTGGAAGCGCTCCGACTGGCGGATGTGGAGGGGCTGGATCACGAGGCGGCTGGAGCGCGGATGAACGTTTCCCGGCCAACGTTTACCCGGGTTTTAGCCGAGGCCCGGTCCGTGGTGGCCCGGGCTCTTGTGAACGGCTGGGCGATCCGGGTGGAAGGGGGCCATTACGAGGTGGCCGAGGACCAGGGCGCGGCGCCTTGTCGGGGCCGGGGGCGGGGCCGGCATGGGTTCCATGGCGGAGACGAAAGCGCCCAGTGATTTTATAGAATTCGATCCCGTCCCATTTTTGGGGCGGATCGTCACGGGCTGGATTGGCCGGGATGCCGGATCCGGCGGGAAAGGAGCGAAGGATATGCCAGGTTTCGATCGCACGGGGCCTCGGGGAGAAGGGGCCAGGACGGGTGGTGGTTTTGGTTATTGCGGTGGATCCGCCGGCGGGGTTGGATTCGGTCCCGGGCGGGGCGGCCGGCAGGGGTTGGGCATGGGCGGTGGTCGGGGCCTTTGCCGGGGCAGGGGAGCCCGTTGGGGCGGCCGTCCCGGGGGTGCGTATGATGAATACCAAGGCCGGCCCGGGCCTCAAGACGAGAAGGAAGACCTGAAAGCCCAGGCGGAATCCCTTCGGAACGCCTTGGAAAACCTGGAAAAGCGTCTTACCCGGCTGGAGGCCGGTCCGGATGGTTCGTCCGCCGGTTGAACGACGGGTATTGGGCCTGAAAACAGCATTGTTGAACAGCAAGGGCGGGTGGGGGTGGATTTGTGAATCAAAAGGAAGGAGCCACATCCATGAACAAAGTGGCGATAACGAGTGAAGGACCGGGACTGGAATCCAAGGTGGACGGCCGGTTCGGCCGGGCGGCGGGGTTCGTTCTGGTGGACTTGGAAACCATGGCGCTGGACTATCTGGAGAATGGCGCCTCCCAGGCACTCTCCCAGGGGGCGGGCATCCAGGCGGCGGAAATGGTGGCCCAGGCCGGGGCCAAAGCGGTTTTGACCGGCTTCGTGGGCCCCAAGGCGTTTCATGCCTTGAAAGCGGCCGGGATCCAGGTGGCCCAGGACCTGGAAGGCATGACGGTCCGCGAAGCTCTGGACCGTTGGCGGGAAGGCCGGGCCGCCGCGGCGGACCAGCCCAACCGAGGAGGAAGTGGACGTGGCGGCGGCGGACGAGGGGGTGGCCGGGCATGAGGGTCACGGTGGCCAGCGGCAAGGGAGGAACGGGCAAAACGCTGGTTTCGGCCAGTCTGGCCCGAGTATGGGACCAACCGGTCACGGCCGTGGACCTGGACGTAGAGGAACCCAACCTCCACTTGTTCCTCCATCCCGATCTGGACCGGGAACAACCGGCCATGATGGATGTGCCCGTGGCCGACGAGGCCAAATGCACGGCCTGCCGGGCCTGCGCGGACCTTTGCCAGTTCAAGGCCATTTCGGTGCTGGGGTCGGTTCTTTTGATCTTTCCCGAAATGTGCCATGGCTGCGGAGGTTGCTGGGCGGTCTGTCCGGAAGGGGCGCTGACCATTGGGGCTCGGGAACTCGGCCAAGTCCAACAGGGCCAGGCCGATGGGATCGGGTTTCTGAT
>JAGVGV010000582.1 GCA_020056895.1 Deltaproteobacteria bacterium | reverse complement strand
GATGCGGGTGTTCGATTCCCTGTCCTTCCCCACGTTGATCCTTCGTCCCAATAAGGAAGTGATGACCGCGAACCATCGGTTTTTGGAAAAATACAACACCACCTTGGAAGAAGTGGTGGGCATGCGGTGCCATGAAGTGTTTTATGGCACCCGGGATACCTGTCCGCGGGAACCTTGCCCCCTGAAGCAGGTCATTACCGATAAAAAGGGCCATTCCAGCATCAACCGGTACTTCGATGAGCACGGTGACGAACGGTGGGAAGATCGGGTTTTTTCGCCCATCCTGGATGATGACGGCGAAGTGCGGTACATCATGGACAGCGTCCGTGACATTACCCGCCTGAAATCCCTGGAAAAAGAGCTTCTTGAAACCAAGGAGTTCCTGGAACAGCTCATCGCCGCCTCGCCTTCGGCCATCATGGCCGCCGACATGAAGGGCAACACCCTCCTGATCAACGAAGCGGCCGAAAAGATGTTCGGCCTGCCGGCCAATTCGGCGCCGGGAGCCTTCAACGTCGAATCGCTGTACCCGCCGGGTTTGGCCCGCGACATCATGAAAAGAATGCGCGCCCCCTCCATCGGCGGCAAGGGCAAACTGACCGGCGCGGAAGTGGCCATAAAAAACCTGCGGGGCGAGGAAATTCCTCTTGAAATCACCGCCGCCATTCTGTACGAAGGCGAACGGGAAATCGCCACCATGGGGATTTTCAACGATTTGCGGGAAAAACGGGCGGTGGAGGAGAAGCTGCGGCAGACTCGGGCTCAATTGGCCCAGGCCGAAAAAATGGCTTCCATGGGGCAATTGGCCGCCGGCGTGGCCCACGAAATCAACAATCCGTTGACCGGGATTCTTTTCTACGCCAACATGGTTCGCGACAACATGGCGGAAAACGATCCCCAACGCGAAGACATGGGCTTCATCATCGAAGACGTGTACCGTTGCAAGGAGATCGTTAAAAGCCTTTTGGCCTACAGCCGCCGGACCGCTCAGGCCAAGGGCCTTCATGAATGGAACGCGGTGGTGGAGCAGGCCCTGGTCTTGATCCGCGACCAGAAAATTTTCGCCAACATCAAGGTCATCCGCGATTTTTCGGAAGAAATGATGATGGTGAACATCGACAAGAACCAGATCAACCAGGTCATCATCAATCTGGTCATGAACGCGGTGGCGGCCATGAACGAGGAAGGGACCCTGACCCTCCGGACGTACCGGGACAAGGCCAGCCACCAGGTTTTTCTCGAAGTCCGGGATACGGGTTGCGGTATTCCGAAGCAGAACCTGGGCAAGATATTCGATCCCTTTTTCACCACCAAGGAACCGGGCAAGGGCACCGGCTTGGGGCTTTCCACCGTGTACGGCCTGGTCCAGGAGAACGGCGGCGATGTTTCGGTGAAAAAGACGGGCCCGGAAGGCACCACGTTTTTGGTGAAACTGCCCCTGTACGTGGCCTCCGCCGGCCCGGACGGGGAGGAACGAAGGAATGATCGATGAAGAATGACGCTTTGACCTTTCAACCCCGGGTTCTGGTGATCGACGACGAAAAGCGGATCCGGGACGCCTGCCATAAAATGCTGACTCAGCGGGGATTCGATGTAGCCCGGGCGGAAAGCGGCGACGAGGGCCTGGAACGGATCGAAAAGGAGCATTTCGACCTGATCCTGTTGGACCTGATGATGCCGGGGCTTTCCGGTATCGACGTGCTCGAACGAGTCCGGGACCTCCATCCGGACACCGCCGTCATCGTCATCACCGGGTATGCCACGCTCGAACATTCCATCGAAGCGATGAAAAAGGGCGCCTTCGACTTCATTCCCAAACCCTTCGGGCCCCAGGAACTGAACATCGTGGTGGACAAGGCCCTCACCCACATCCGGACCCTTCAGGACATCGCCCACGAAAAATCCCGCATGCGAAGCCTGATCAATCATTTGGCCGGAGGCGTTCTGGCCACGGACGCGGACCGGAAGGTGGCTCTGGCCAATCCGGCTTTTCTCCGGATGGTGGCCTGGAAAGGGGGCGACCCCACCGGGTTGCCGGCCGCCGAAGTGGTGTCGTACCCCGCCCTGATCGAGATGATCGACAAGGTGTTGTCCCTTTCCCGGGACGAATTCGCCGAACTGAACGAGGAAATCGAAACCGGCGAGGCGGTCTACGGCGTCCGGTGCGTGCCCTTTCGGGACCGGGCCGGCCGGAACCTTGGGTCCCTGACCGTGCTTCGGGACATCACCGTGGCGAAAAAGATGGACCGGCTGAAGTCGGAATTCGTATCCATGGTCTCGCACGAAATCCGGAGCCCCATGAATTCCGTGCTTATGCAGCTCAAAGTGGTGCTCGACGGCCTGGCCGGAGACCTGACGCCGAAACAGAAGGAAATTCTGGACCGGTCTTCCCTCCGGCTGAAATCCCTGGTGGACCTGTCCACCGAACTTTTGGACCTGGCTCGCATCGAATCCGGCCGGTTTACTCAGGAAAAGGAAAACCTGGCCGTGGCCGGCCTGCTGGCCGACCAGGTGAACCTTCACACTCCCAAGGCCCTGGCCAAAAACATCACCCTCGAACTGGAACCCCACGGGGCTTTTCCACCCTTGTTGGCCAACCTACGGAACATGGAGGAGGTTCTTTCCAACCTCATCACCAACGCCATCCACTATACCCCCGAAGGGGGCCGGGTGGCGGTGGGGGCGCGGGTGGACGGCGGATACCTGAAAATCCACGTGACCGATACCGGTTTCGGTATTGCTCCGGAAGACCGGGAAAAAATCTTCGAACGGTTTTACCGGGTGAAAAACGAAAAAACCAGGTATGTCACCGGCACGGGCCTGGGGTTGCCCATCGTGAAAAGCATCGTGGAATCCCACAACGGCCGGATCCAGTTGGAAAGCGAAGTGGACAAGGGAACCACGTTTTACGTGATCCTACCCTTGATTGGCCATTGAACCGGCCGGGGCGGAGCGGCTGGGTCGTTCCGGTTTTCGGTATTGTTCGATCCGGGGTGGGAACCGAGGCGAGCGCACGCTCAACCGGCTGACATTCTTCCAAAAGTAGTGACAAGGGCGGACGTTGGGACCGCCCTTGTCCTTTTTCAAAACTGAAAATAAATAAAAGGCAGAACGCCGTCGGGCCCTAGCTTAAGGATCAGGATGGTAATCAAGGCCACGGTCACGCTCTGAGCCCAAACAGGCAGGCGGCCCTGGAGCCGGACGAAGCCGTCATGCAGCCGGCCGCCCACCAACTGCATCCCCAGCCCGGCCAAAAGGGCCGGGATCACCAGGAAGGGAAACCCTTCCCCCGCCCGGCCGAAATCCAGTGCCGCCCGAAAAATTTCCCAGGCCCGGCCCGCGTTTTCGGCTCGGAAAAACACCCACAAAAACGAAACGAAATGGAATACGGCCAGCCACCGGAGCCCGTTCCAGAACCGGTCGGCCCAAGGGTTTTTAGGCCGCTCCCTCTTGAACCGGGGCCCTTTGCTCCGGGCCGCCGCCCGGATGTCCCTCACGGCGTGCGTCACCACCAGCCCCAGGCCGTGCAGAAACCCCCAAAGCAGGAAGCGAAGGTGGGCGCCATGCCACAACCCGCCTAAGACCATGGTGATCATCAGGTTCACATACTTCCAGCCCCGCCCCCGGCGGTTCCCCCCCAGCGAAATGTACAGATAATCCCGCAACCAAGTGGAGAGCGAAATGTGCCAGCCGCGCCAGAAATCCACCAGATTGGTAACGGTATAGGGCCGGCGGAAGTTTTCGGCCACGGTGAACCCCATCAACAGAGCCAGACCGATGGCCAGGTCCGAATACCCCGAAAAATCGCAATAAATCTGAATGCAATAGGCGTGGATCCCGGCCAGAACGGCCAGCGCCGAATATTCCTGCGGCACCTGGAACACCTGCCGCACGATGTGTTCGGACAGGTAACTGGCCACCACGATTTTTTTGAACAGCCCGGAAAGGATCAGGGCGAAACCGGCCTGGAAGGCCTCGGGTTCGGGTTTCCGGCGGTCCAGTTGAGGAATGAAATCCTGGGCCCGCATGATCGGGCCGGACAGCACGGTGGGGAAGAAAGAAACGAAGAGCATCACGTCCAGGGGGCTTCGGACTTCCTGGGCAGGGTCCCGGTACACGTCGATCAGGTACGAAAGGCCCATGAAAGCGAAAAAGGAAAGTCCCACGGGAAAAGGGATTTCGGCCGGCAGCCCAGTGGACTCCAGGCCCACGGCCAGGATCAGGGATTCGATCAGATCGAAGAAGAATTCGAAATACTTGAAAAAGGCCAAAAGCCCCAGGTTCAGGGTCACCACGCCGGCCAGAATCCATTGGCGCTGGACCGGGGAGACGGACCGGCCTAGTTGGCGGCCGCCCAGCCAACACGAAAGCCCCACCGCCGGCAACAAGGGGAGGTACCGGGGGTTGAGGCTGGCGTAGAAAACACCGTTGGCCGCCAGCAGGAACCATTTGTACGCGGTTTTACGCTCGGCCAACGTCCAATTGAGGACCAGGACCAAGAGAAAAAAGGCGGCGAATTCAACGGTGGTGAACAGCATCGCGAGGCGGTGGACCCGTTTCAGGACGTTTTTTCAAAAACCCTGGGGAGGGTAACCCAGAACCCCCCGGCCGGGCAAGGAGGTTTTTCAATCCATAGCCCTTCCGCACGGAAACCGGCCGTCCGGGAAACGGCGCGGGTTTTCCAATCCCAGGGGCGTTCGCGAGGTCGGGCCGGTTACGCCTGGGTTGAATCGGATCGCGGCCACATATGTTTCAGGCATCCCCGTTTATCCGGACGCTCCCTGACTTCCCCCGCCTTGCGTCGCCAAAGGATCGTTAAAAGACGCCGAAACAATGTCCACCGGGGTCCGCGTCAGTTTTTCCGGCCCGTCTTCGGTCAGCAGATAGGTGTCTTCCAGCCCCACCACGCCCACGCCGGGCAGAAACACCCGGGGTTCCAGGGCAAAGACCATACCCGCGGCCAGGGGTTCTTCCATGCCTCGGGCCAGGACCGGCCATTCGTCCAATTCCAGCCCCACGCCGTGGCCGATGAAGGGGCAGCGGGGGTCTTCCAGGCCCATGAACCCATCGTCCAGGCCGTGCCGGTGGGCGAGTTCAAACGCCAGATCATACACCCTTCCCGCCGCGAGCCCGGGCCGGATCCGCGCCTTGAGCGCCTCGATCACGTCCAGCAGACGGGCATACACATCCTGGACTTTCGAGGGCACGGGCCCGGTGAAAAACAACCGGGCCTGGTCCACGGTGTACCCGCCAAACGTGGTGCAAAGGTCCACGCTGATCAGTTCGTCGGGGCCCAGAGGCCGGTGGCTGGCGCCCTGGCCGAAGCCCGGACCAACGCCCCGGCCGCCCGTGGGCGAGGCCACCTTGGCCGGCGCCAGGCCGTTTTCTCCGGCCAAAACATGGCCCAGGGCCAGTTCCATGTTAAAGCCCCGCCCCCGGATCAGCCCTTGATGCCCGAGCGCCCTGGCCACACCGGTCAACCGGCCTTCCAGGTCCAGTTCGGTCCGGCAGTCCGGGAGAATCCGGGCGGCGGTCCGGAACACTTCGTCCAGGGCTTCGGCCGCCCGCCTGAGAAGCCCCAGTTCGAAATCGGACTTGATGGACCGAAGCCGCCGGATCAAGGGCGAAACATCCTCGATCCGGGTCCCCGGCAGAGCCGTTTCGATCCGCCGGAACAGGTTGACGGGTAATACGTCCAGTTCCAGCCCGAGACTCAGGATGGGGCCATCGGCCCAGGCTTCCAGCCGGTTCCGAAGCTCTTTGGGCGACGGCCAAAGGTCCACCGCCGCGCTTGGCGCCTCTTCCCGGATCCGGTCCAGGGGCGGCTTGGCCAACAGCAGGGCGTCGCCGGACCGGGGGACGAACGCGGCTTCGGCCTGGTACGTTCCCGCGATCCAGATCAGGTCCGCGTTTTGAAGAATCAAGGCGGCTTGAAGGCCGGCCTTATCCATAAGCGCCTGAAGCCGGCGGAGGCGGTCGGTCAATTCCGGTTCCGGCGGAAAACCCAAATCCATCGCGTGCATGCCCGAACTCCTTGGCCAGAGATGAAAAGCTAAAAGGGGGATTTGCGCATTTCGGCCATCCGTTCGCGGAACCGGCCGGAACTGGTGGGCGCGTCGAACAGCGCATCCAGAAACAGGCGCACCTGGTCTTCCTGGTCCGGCGGAATCAGGAAACCCGGAACCGGCCGGGTAGGAGGCACGCCCTTTTTCATCACCCGCTGTCCGGCTTCGTACGCCCCGGAGGGACCGGAATCCCCCAGAAACCTCATCAGGTCCAACAGGTTGCCGTACAAACCGCCTACGTCCAGGTGTTCGATGATCTGCCAGCATAAAGAAACGATGGTCACCAGCAGTTCGGGCGCGTCGGCTTCCTCGCCGGGCCGGCAGGTTTTCATGGAAAACATCCCCCGGCAGGTCAACGGCCGGGCTTCATAG
>JAGVGV010000457.1 GCA_020056895.1 Deltaproteobacteria bacterium | reverse complement strand
GCCTGGGGGTCCAGGGCCAGCCGGTGAGCAATCACTTCGATAGCTGCTTCCTTCACGTGCTGAGGGGCCACGTAGTCCAGGCCGTCGAACAGGGCCAGGGCCTTGGCGGTTTTCATTAGGGCCAGGGAGGCTCGGGGGCTGGCCCCCAGGGCCACGCCCGGCGCGGTCCGGGTGGATCGGACCAAATCCACGATATACCGGGCGATTTCGTCGCTCAGGCGGACCTCGGAAATCATCCTTTTTACACCGATCAGGTCGTCCCGGGAGACCACGGGCTGGACGGAATCGATGGGGTGCCCCCGTTTCTGGGCGGCCAGCACGGCCATTTCGTCTTCGGCGGACACGTACCCCAAGGAAAACTTCATGGCGAACCGGTCCATCTGGGCTTCGGGCAGCGGATAGGTGCCTCGGGATTCCACGGGATTCTGGGTGGCGATGACGAAAAACACATCGTCCAGCCGGTACAACCGGCCATCGGCGCTCACCTGACCTTCGGCCATGGCTTCCAAGAGGGCCGATTGGGTGCGGGGCGAGGCCCGGTTGATTTCGTCGGCCAACAAAACGTTGGTGAAAATGGGACCTTCGTGAAAGTGGAATTTCTTGTCGTTCTGGTCAAAGACCGAAACGCCCAAAATATCCGATGGCAACAGGTCCGGCGTGAACTGGATGCGCTTGAACCGGGCGTCGACGGACAGGGCCAGGGCCTTGGCCAGGGTGGTTTTGCCCGTGCCGGGCACGTCTTCCAACAGCACGTGACCGCCGCCGGCCAGACCGGCCAAGAGCTTACGGATGGCCGGCCCCTGGCCGTGGATGATCCGTTCGATGTTGCCGGCGACTTTTTGAAAAAACGACCGGGGGTCCGGGGACGTATCGGCCATGGTCGGCTCCGAGGGGTGGATTGGGATCGTCCTGATGATGGAACGAATTGTGGCGGTCCGGAGGGTGTTTTGTCAAGGCCGGCGGGGGTCGAGGCTTGGTCAGGGAGATGGAGAAAACACCCCGGGGTGAGGGGGGGCTCGGCTTTCATTCCCGCTGGTTCCCAAGCTCCTGCTTCTTTCGTGTTCCCCTCGCCTCTCATTGTGAATCAAGCGGAGGGAAACTGGAGCTTCCGATACTTGGTTCCCAAACTGGAGTTTGGGAACCAACGTTTAAATTCCTGTCTCTTTCGTCCGCCGGTCTCTGCCCTTTATCATTGTTGAACAGCCTTCAAACGAGCCTCGATCTGGCGGAGTTGTTCCAAATACAAAGCCCGGCGGGCCATTTCCCGAGGCGCGCCCCGGGCATCGAGCAGGGCGATGGCTTTTTCCTGGGTGGTTCGGGCCAACTCGAACTGGCCGTTTTCTAGATAAGCGGCGGCCAGAGTGTCCCAAACCATCGGCAGTTCCGGCCGGAGTTCGGCGGCCCGTTCGGCCAATCGCACGGCCCGGGGCCCGTCCCGAAGCTCCCGATCCGGACAGGTGGCCAGAAGATAGGCCAGGCTGTTGAGAACAACGCCATGGTCCGGAGCCAGACGAGCCGCTTCCTCGCAGTCGTCCCGGGCCTGGCGGCGGTTTCCCTTTTCGTGCCAGGCGTGGCCCCGGTTGATGAAGGCCAGAGCGGATCGGGGGTCCAGGTCGATGGCCCGCTGGCTGTCGGCCAAGGCCCGGTCGAAGTCTTCCTTCTGGTTCCAGGCAAACCCCCGATTGACATAGGCCATGACCAGCGCGGGGTTGATGGCGATGGCCCGGTCGCAGTCGGCGATGGCCTGGTCGAACTGGCCTTTTTCGTTCCAGGCGTACGCCCGGTTCACGTAGGCCCAGGCCAGATTCGGGTCCAGTTCCAGGGCCGAGGTTAAGTCGGTGATGGCCGCGTCCAGTTCCAGACGTTCCGTTCGGCCCCACCCCCTCAGGTTCATGGCCGAGGCCTGATCGATCCGGTCCAGATCACCGCTGGCCAGGGCCGCGTTCGCCAGTTCAATCCGCCGGGCCGGTTCGGAAGCCCTTGCCGCCTCGGCCAGAAGCTCCGCTCCGCCGGCCGAAGCGGTGGCGGCCCGGAACAGTTCGATCAGCAGGACGAGACCGATCAGCGCCGGAAATCCCGGCCCAGATATCGTTCTTTTCCGGAATTGTGGCATGATGGTCATGACCTGGGTTATATCGCGGACCCGATGCTCCTGGCCGGCCCAAAGGGAATGTAATAGACCCCCTGGGCTGACCGAAATCGTCAAAGCCAAAGAACCATTGGGCGTGCTGGGTGGAACGCATCTCAAAAACAGGGATTTTGCTTCGGGGCGAGAAGGAGGCCCAAGGCCAACCGGAGGAATACCAAAGGTATTTCGAGGATTGGCTTTGGACCTCCGATAAAGCATCCGAGGCAAAAGAACGTTTTTGGCTAGTGTTTGGCCACCAAATGCCCCACCGCCTTTTCCAGACCATCCAGAGTCAGCTCATACATGGGAAAAAGTTTGGCGATATGGCCGATGGTCCGGGTCCAGCTCCATTCGTGCATGCCCTTGGGGTTCAGCCAGACCGAATGAGGAAAAGTTTCGGTAAGCTGCCTCAGGCGTTCAAGGCTCGGTTTGGACGTTCGTTCCTCGATGTGGATGGACCCGTCCGTAGACATGAGTTCATAGGGGGCCATCGACGCGTCGCCGACCATGATAAGCCGGGTTTCGGGATCGAACCGGGCCAGATCGTCCACTTTTTGGGGCCGGCGGACCCTGGGCGGGTCGGCCCACACGTAATCATAGACCGTGTTGTGAAAAAAGAAGGTTTTCACGTCCTTGAACGACGCCCGGGCGTAATCGAACAGCGTTTGGACCACCTGGACATAGGGCTCCATGCTCCACCCGCCGTTGTCGATCATCAGGACCACTTTCAGCCGGTCCCTGAGGGACCGGTCGAACACGATCTCGATCTCGCCGGCGTTCCGGACCGTTTCGTGGATGGTTTTTTCCACGTTCACCTGGTCCTTGGGGCCTTCCGGGATCATCCGCCGAAGCCGTTTCAAAGCTTCGCCGATCTGGCTTTGGGTCAGGGGGCCATCCATGGAATAGTCGCGGTACCGGCGGTCCATGGCCACCTTGACGGCCGACTTGTTCCGGCCCACGCCCCCCACCCGCATGCCGCCGGGGTGGACCCCCGAATGCCCCACCGGCGACGTGCCGCCCGTGCCGATCCAGCGGTTGCCGCCGTGGTGGGCTTCGGTTTGCTCTTTCAGCCGGTCCAAAAAGTACTGGATAAGCTGTTCCGGGCTGAGTTTCTGGAGCGTTTCCGGGTCCACGCCCAGGGCTTCGGCCATTTCCTGGGGGTTTTTCAGCCATTCCTCAAGCAGAGCCTTGGCCGCCGCGCCCAGATCGATCCCTTCCAAAGCCGGCAGTTCCGCGCCCTGGAAATGGTGGGCGAAGACCTGGTCGTACAGATCGAAATACCGTTCGCTCTTGACCAGAATGGCTCGGGCGCTGGTATAAAAATCGTCCAGCGTCCCGATCAGCCCCATGGACAGGGCCTTTTGGAGCCGCAGGAAGGACGTGGGCGAAACGGGTACGCCCACGTTTTGAAGCTGATAAAAAAAGTCGATGAACATGACCCGCCCCTACTCCGGATCAGAACCGGCGGCCCACCTGCTTTTGGGCCATGGTCAGATCGCCGCTTTTCTTGAACAACACGCCCAAGAAGGGGATTTTGCCCTTGACCAGGTCCCGCTGGTTGAAGTCCGGGTCCGCATGGAGGGCTCGGAGCCAGTTGATGAGTTCCCGGGTGGCCGGTTTCTTTTCTATGCCATTGAGCTCCCGCAACCGGTAAAAGGTTTCAATGGCCGATTCGGCCAACGACCGGTCAATGGCCGGGAAATGCACGCCGATGATCCGGCGCATCATGTCCGGTTCGGGGAAGGCGATGTGATGGAAGTTGCAACGGCCCAGGAAGGGATCGGACAGGTCCTTCTTGGCGTTCGAGGTAATGATGATCACTGGCCGGCATTTGGCCTGGATGGTCTTGTCCACCTCGAGAATGTCGAACTGCATCTGGTCCAGAACGTCGAGCATGTCGTCCTGGAAATCGGTGTCGGCCTTGTCGATTTCATCGATCAGCAGGACCACCCGCTGGTCGGTTACGAAGGACTGGCCGATCTTGCCCATGCGGATGTATTCTTCGATGTTGCTCACGTTCCGGTTGGAATCGCCGAACCGGTTGTCGTTGAGGCGGGTCAACGTGTCGTATTGGTACAGACATTCCACCAGCTTCATGGACGATTTGACGTTGAGCACCAACAGGGGCATGCCCAAGGATTCGGCGATGGCGTGGGCCAGCATGGTTTTGCCGGTGCCGGGTTCCCCCTTGAGCAACAGCGGCATTTCGAGCGCCATGGACACATTGACGATCTTGGCCAGTTCGGCGTCCAGCACATACCGGCTGGCGCCCGAGAACCGGCGCACCGGGTCTTCGGTCATTCCTC
>JAGVGV010000612.1 GCA_020056895.1 Deltaproteobacteria bacterium | reverse complement strand
CCGAAGCGGCCCTGTCCGCCGTTTTGGACCGGGACGGGCGGTGTTCCACGGAAGAACGCCGGCGGGAATGGACGAAGGCCAGGGATTTTTGTTTGGCCATGGCCCGGCCGGTGAATCCGGACGCGGTGGATGAAATGATCGAAGCGGCCCGGGACCGCCGCCGGCGGCTGTCCGGAAGGTTCAACCAGGCCGGTTAGGAGTGTATATGTCCTTTTCCGAACAGTATTTGGAAGAATCCGGCCGGATCGCGGCCCAACTGGACCCGTTGGTGATTGAAAAAATGGTGGGGCTTCTGGTGGACCTAAGGGACCGTTCGGGGCGTTTGTTCATTTTGGGCGTGGGCGGCGGCGCCGGCCACGCGGCCCACGCGGTGGGTGATTTCCGCAAGATCGCCGGGATCGAAGCGTACGCGCCCACGGACAACATGGCCGAACTGACCGCCCGGGTCAACGACGACGGCTGGGACACCACCTTCCTCCGGTACCTGGAAGGCAGCCGCCTGAAGGCCGGCGACGGGGTGTTCGTTTTTTCCGTGGGCGGCGGCGACCTGGAACGGAACATCAGCCCCAATCTGGTCCGGGCCTTGGAATTCGCCAAAAAAGTGGGCGCCCGGGTGCTGGGCGTGGTCGGCCGGGACGGCGGGTACACCGCCCGGGTGGCCGACGCGGCCGTGGTAGTGCCCACGGTGAATCCGGCCCACGTGACGGCCCACACCGAATCGTTCCAGGCCCTGGTCTGGCACTTGTTGGTCTCCCACCCCCGGCTGCAAGCCGCGGCCATGAAGTGGGAATCGGCTATTTAGCCTGTTTGAAAACGAAAATTTTACCCGAGGTTGGTTGAAGCCATGCCGATATTTCTGGATTCCAGCCGTTTGGCCGAAGTGGAAAAATACTACCGGATGGGCATTATCCGGGGCGTGACCACGAACCCCACCATCATGCTCAAGGACGGTGTTACCGGCGGCCTGAAGGGCATCGAGGCCCGGTCCCGGGAGATCGCCCAACTGATCGCTCCCTTGCCCCTGTCCGTGGAAGTGACCACCAACGATCCCCAGGGCATGATCGATCAGGGCAGGCGGTTCGCCGATTGGGCCGAAAACATCAACGTCAAGGTCACCATCCACGGCCCCAACGGCGAACTGGAAAACATGGAAGTCATCCACCAGTTGGAAACGGTCCATGACGTGCGGGTGAACGTAACCGCCATGATGAGCGCCCAGCAGGGTTTGTTGGCGGCTTTGGCCGGGGCCACGTATGTGTCCATCTTCGGCGGCCGGGTCAACAACATGGGGTACAATTCCTGCGAGGAAATCAGGAAGCTCCGGGTGGTTCTGGAAAACATCGATTCCGACGCCCAGATCATCGTGGGGTCCACCAGGGAAGTGCTCAACGTGATCGAATGGCTGGAAGCCGGAGCCCATATCGTGACCGTGGCGCCGGACCTGATCAAGGGCATGTTGGTTCATCCCTATTCCAAGGAAACGGTCCAGATGTTCCTTCGGGACGCGGCCCAGGTCGAAGCTCAGCTCGGGGGCGCCGCTAAGTGAGCACGCCGTCTCCCGGTTTTTGGAAAACGGGAGGCCGTCCTCGGGGGGCGGCGGCCTCCGGTTCGAACCCGGACGGGACGACGAACCCGGACCCCCGGCCATACTCGGGCCGGGACATCGCCTTCATCATCCCCACCAAGGACCGGCCGGCCAAGCTGGCCGCTCTTTTGGAAAGCATCGCCGGCCAGGATGTGCTTCCGGGCCGGGTGATCGTGGTGGATGGCGGAGAAAGCGTGGCCGAAGTGGTCCGGCGGTTCGAAGGCCGGATTCCGGTGGAGTATTACGAATGCCGGCCGCCGGGCCAGATCCGGCAGCGGAATCTGGGCCGGGCCCAGGTGCGCGATACGGACCGGCTGGTAGGGTCCCTGGACGACGATCTGGTGTTGGAACCGGGCGCCCTGTCGGCCATGGCGGCCTGCTGGAACCGGGTGGAACCGGAAACGGCCGGGATCGGCTTCAATATCGTGAATGCGCCGCCGCACCGGTACTCCCGCCTTTTCGGCCTGATCCTGATGGACGGGCCGATCCAGGGCCGGGTGCTCGCTTCGGGCGCGAACGTCACGCTTCAGAACGTGCCCCGGGATATTCGGACTCAGTTCCTGGGCGGCGGATACACCATCTGGCGAAAAAACGTGCTCGATGAAAACCCCCAGGCCACGCTCGATACCCGGTGGGCCCACGGCGAAGACCTGCGGTTTTCGTACCCCATCGGCAAGAAACACCCCCTGTGGGTGGCCGCCGGGGCCCGAGTCCGGCACGAGCATGTATACGACCAGGCGCCTCCGGCCGAGGTGTTTCGGTACCGGGGCCGCATCTTGAGTCTGGCCTGTTTTTATTTCGTCCAGTCCAACCCCGAGCTTTCCCGTCTGGCCTGCCTGTGGATGGTGGCCGGGTCCGCTCTGGCCCGCCTGGCGCTGGCCCTAGGGACTTGGAACCCGGGGAAATTCCAGTTTGCTCGGGGGCAGGTCGAGGCGCTGGGGATTTATCTGAGGTGCCTGACGGGGCGGAGCTGTTTGGAAAAAGCATTATCGGAATAAGGCGATTCCCGAACGATTGATTCGGAAACGATGGAGGCATTGAATGGGACGCTTGGAACGGAAGAAGGTGCTGGTAACCGGAGCCTCGGGCTTCATCGGGTCCAACTTG
>JAGVGV010000607.1 GCA_020056895.1 Deltaproteobacteria bacterium | reverse complement strand
GCTCTTCCGATCTCGGCGTTCGTAAAACAAACGGTAATGCCGCAGCAACAACCGGCATTGCAAAAGATCGCCGCCGCTGGGGACCGAGGCGATGCCGCCCGGCACCATGTACGATGAATGGGGCCATTGCCCGCCGATGATGGCCACGATCCCAAGGATTTTCTTGGTTTCGCGAATGACTTCGAGGGCGGTTTCCCCTTTGAAGGGTTGGAACCGCCGGACGGCTTCCTCGAACCACGGGGCGCCGCGGTACGCCGGGTTGGCGAAGTCCACGGCGTACATCAGGAAGGTATGCCTCAGGTCGCTTTGGATCACCTCGGTCATGAGCGCCAGATTGCGCATGCGAACCGCGTCGGGCGGGACCATGGCCCCGGCGATCATGTCCAGAGCCCGGCTGGCGGTGGTTAGATGGGCGGTGGTGCAGATGCCGCAGATTCGGGGAGTGATGACCAGGCCGTCCAGAGGCGCCCGGCCGATCATGATCCGTTCGAAACCACGGAACATCAACCCGGAGCTCCAGGCATCGGCGACCTGGCCGTCTTTCAGAGCCACTTTGATTTCCAGGTCGCCTTCCACGCGATTGAGGGGAACTTGGATCGTCTTCGTCGCCATGATGTGCCCTTTTGGGTTTTAGACCCGGGTCTTGCGTTTCATCAGCCGTTCCGGCGCGGCGGCCGCGGCCATGCCTTTGTATGCCAGATAGTGAGCCCGATCGACGCCTTCAGGCAGTTCCAAAGGCACGCCGGCGATGTTGCGGGTGTGGAAAAAGGGGTGTGGTTGGGGGAATTCGGGCTGAGTACACCCAAAGCAGGGGACCCCCACGCTGGTCTTTGAGCTTCGGCCGTTCCACAGGAGTTTGTTGCAGGGGCCATGGGTCAGCGGGCCGCGGCAGCCCATGTGGAAGAACAGACAGCCCCGCTGGCCGAAGTCGTTTTCCTCCACCCGGTACTCGTGGTACTCGTTCCGAATGCACCCCTGGTGAACCAGCAGGCCGTACCACTGCAACGGCGTTTGGTTGGGGGAAAGGGGCGGCCGCCATCCGGAACTCAACGCGGCGATGACTCCGGCCAAGGCTTCGGGATGGCAAGGGCAGCCGGGCAGATTGATCACCGGCAGGCCGCTTTTTGATCGGAATTCGGGGCCGAGAAAACCGCCCTTGGCGGCCTTGTGGAACTGCAACCCCGTGGCTTCCACCTCGCCGTCCGCTCCGATCCCGCCGTAACTGGCGCATGTACCCACGGCTAGAACGTATTGGGCCCGCTGAGCCAAACCCGAAATCAGGTCTTTTTTGGGCCGGCCCAGGTGCGTATCGTACTGTCCGGTACCGCCCGGGCCGCGAATCACCGCGCCTTCCAGGCATAAAAAATCCAGACCCGTTTCATCATCCAGAAGCGACTGGACCAGCCTCTGGTACTCCCCGGGGCTCATGTTGGAAAGGGATGGATGCCAAAGAAGGGAAACGTCGCTGAGCTCCAGGAGTTCCACGATGTTGGGCCACTCAATCCCCAATAGGGCCATCGTGTCTCCGCCGCAACCGCCACCCTGAAGCCAGAAAAGCGTTTTGGCCATGGAACGTTCCTTTCACGGGCGCCGCCACCCGGGCAGGGACCAATCTAAAGATACGCTCTGGTGAAGAGGGTATCACCGGCGTGGTCCACGGACCACCCCGGCCATCGGATCGTCCGAAACAGGACGGTCCGGGAAAGCCGAAGCAATCCCGCGGATCCACGGTCCGGTGGACCGTAGGCTCCAACAAGGCGGATTTGTAATTCCCCATCATTATGGCTAATCGATTCCAACATGTCAATACTGCTTTGATTTTTCGCGTATCACCCCAGCTTGGGAAGGTGGGGGACAAGGGGTGAATCCGGTTGCGGATAGGGGCGGTTTCCACCCAGGACGGCCGGGCCTCGTTAATCCGTTTGGGGAAGAAGGGGGCAAATCCAGCACATGGGAATCACATAAGAATCACATAACCGGTAAAATAAGTACATTTACGACTCTCGTGGAAACGAATCAGGCGCGGCGGACCGGGAATTCGCCGGTTGGCGAAACCAGCGGGAGTAGTGTTGGGAACCCTTCGTTCTTGGGTTCGTGGGTGAGAATCCATCCCGAAAGCCGGAGTTGGACCCGCTGGTCTCCAACGAAGCATCCAGGGCTGAAGAATTATTCCCGCGTGGATCCTCGTCGGTCCCCCTTGGGGAAGCTCTTGCCCTTCCCCAAGGAATTGTGCTATTCTAATTATGTAAAAAAATCAGGAGAAACCCCCGTATTGAACTCGTTCGAGCCCAAAGGGGGGCCTGTGGGGGCGCCGTTCGAAGGACGGTCATAGGGGCTCGATGCGCGGGAGGGGGCTAAAACGCCGGCTTCTCCGGTTATCCTAATTTTTTTTACGTTTTTCCCCTGATTTGAAGTAAAATGCGTTTCGGGGAATCCTTACCGTGATGAAATGGCTGTCGATGGAGCGTCCATGCTGGAATTGAAAGACCAGGGTAAAGTGGCGATCCTGGTGGCGGACGATCGGGAATACATCCGCAACCTGGTGAAAGCCCGCCTGGCGGCCATTGAAGACTATGAGGTCATGGATGCGCCAGATGGCCTCAAAGCCTTGGAATTGATCGAAATCCGTTCTCCGGACATCGTTTTGACTGACTGGTTGATGCCCGGGATCGATGGTTTGGGCCTTTGCCGCCGGATACGGGAGATGAAGCTTTCCCGGTATGTGTACATCATCCTCCTGACGGCCAAGGAGGAGCAGATCGACATTGTGGCGGGGTTCGAAGCCGGCGCGGACGATTACATCATCAAACCCTTTCACAAGGCGGAACTTCTGGCTCGGGTGGGGACCGGGGCCCGGATTGTTCGCGAACAGAAGGTGCTCCGGCAGCTCAACGAACTGAAAAACCGGTTTCTTGGGATCGCCGCGCACGATATGCGCAATCCCCTGGTATCTATTCGGGGGTTCGCCGATGTATTGCTGATGGACACATCGAAGTTCAACGAATCTCAAGCCGAAATGTTGCAGATGATCCGATCGGCCAGCCATGGCATGTTGACCCTGGTCAATGATCTTCTGGACGTTTCGGTGATCGAAAGCGGCCGGTTGAACCTGGGCATCCGGAGGGCCTCGATGCAGGCTCTTTTGGAAAGCCGGGTGAAAATGGCCCGGATCCAGGCCGACGCCAAGAACATCAGTCTGCACCTCCACGTGGAAACGATGCCGGAGGGGTATTTCGACGCCAACCGTATCGCCCAGGTGGTGGATAATCTGGTGGGCAACGCCATTAAATTTTCCGAACCCCAAACCCAGGTGGCGGTGGTGGGGATCCGGTCCGAAGGCGGACATGGCATCACCGTCGGCGTCTGGGATGAAGGGCCGGGATTGACCGAAGCGGACCAGGAAAAATTGTTCGGCGCTTTTCAGACCCTAAGCGCGCAGCCCACCGGAGGGGAAAAAAGCACCGGATTGGGGCTGGCCATCACCAAGAAAATCATCGAGGCACACGGCGGAGACATCGAGGTCCAAAGCCGTGTGGGGTCCGGAACGGCGTTCATCTTTACCATTCCCCTGGAGGCGAAGAGCAGGATGGAGGAGAGCAAACAGAAAAAGGCGGCCAAACCAGCCGGTCGGCGGCCCACGGTGGTCATCAGCGACGATGAGATGCACATCCGGGCGCTCATCAGCACGGTGATGACATCCATGAACACCGACATTGCCGGTATGGCCAAGAACGGCAACGAGGCCATCGAACTGTACCGCCGGGAACGGCCCAACCTTCTGTTGCTCGACGTGAACATGCCCGTCAAGACCGGCGACGAGACCCTTCAGGAAATCATGCTCGAATTCCCCGATGCCTTCGTCATCATGCTGACCTCGGTTTCCGATATCGAAACCGTCAAGAAATGTCTCCGTCTGGGCGCGGCCAACTATATATTGAAAGATACGCCGATCGCCGAAATGCGGACCATCATCAAACAGACTTGGGCGTCGTTCATCCAGAAAAAGAAAAAGGAAAAGTCCAAGGACGGCGAGAAGGATGTGAAGGAGCAGGTCCGTGCCGGAGCGGTTTGATCTGGAGGAAATGCTCAAGGAGATT
>JAGVGV010000370.1 GCA_020056895.1 Deltaproteobacteria bacterium | reverse complement strand
GACTTTTTCGGGCCGGACGTGATCGGCCGGGAAGCAGCTTTTTATTTCGAAGGCGAACAGGAAACATACCAAACCGTCCAGCCGTTGTTTAATGGAGACGACAGCATCATTTACGTCGAAAGCTGGCAAAGGCGGTACGACGGCGCGAAACGCCTTTTGGCCTGGTGGTGCCGGGTGCTCAAGGACGACCAGGGCCAGGTGACCGGAGCCTTGTCCTCGGCTCAGGATATTACGCCGCAAAAACAGGCGGAAAACGACCTTCGAGAGAGCGAAGAGAAATTCCGGAGCCTGGTGGAAACTCTGAACGTGGGCATTTGTATGACCTCCCTCGACGGCCGCGTTCTCTACGCCAACGATGTCGTGTTGAAGATGGGGGGGTACAACTCTCCCGAGGAATTCACGACCGTCAACGCCTTGGATATGTACGCGGACCCCGAGGACCGAAAACGGCTGCTGGCTCAGTTGGGGGCGAATGGTTCGGTTCGGAACATGGTCACGCGGTTCCGGAAAAAGGATGGAACCCTGTACTGGATTTCCATCAACGCGGTGTTCCAATATAACGACGCGGGCCAGCCGATTTCCATCCTGGGGGCGTTGGAGGACATTACCGACCGGAGGCGGATGGAGGACCAGCTTCGGCAGGCCATGAAAATGGAGGCAGTGGGCACCTTGGCTGGCGGCATTGCCCATGATTTCAACAATTTGGTCCAGATAATCATGGGTTTTACCCAGATGATTCAAATGGACCGCCGGGAAACCGACCCCGGGGGCTCGGAATTGGCTCAGATTTACCGGGCGGCCCAGCGGGCCCGGGACCTGGTGCGGCAGCTTCTGGCTTTCAGCCGCAAGATGGACGGCGAACGAAAACCGGTGAATCTGAACCGGGTCATCCGGGACACCCAGACCATGCTGCAACGGACGCTGCCGAAAATGATCGGGATCGAACTCCATTTAACGGAACCGCCGGCTTTGGTGCTGGCGGACCCGGTCCAGATGGAACAGATTCTGCTGAACCTGGCGGCCAACGCGGGCGACGCCATGCCCGAAGGCGGCCGACTTTTCATTGAAACCTCGTTCGTTACCCTGGACGAGGAATATCTGAAAACCCACGTGGACGTGGCCGGCGGCGAGTATGTGCGGTGGACGGTGGCCGACACCGGTCAGGGCATGGATTCAGAAACGGTACGGCATATTTTCGATCCGTTTTTCACCACCAAGGAAGTGGGCAAAGGCACCGGCTTGGGCCTGGCGTCGGTGTACGGCATCGTGAAAAGCCATGGCGGGCATATCCTTTGTTACAGCGAAACAGGCCAGGGGACGACCTTTAAAATCCACCTGCCCGTCTTGACCGAAAACGGCCTCGCCCGGCCGCCGGCCAAACCGCCGACGCCCCTCGCGGGAGGGATGGAAACCATTTTATTGGTGGACGATGAAGCGGCGCTCCGCGATCTTTCCCGGCAGGCGCTGGAGCGGTTTGGATACCGGGTTCTGACGGCCGAAAGCGGAGAAGAGGCGCTGGACCTGTACCGGACTCGGGCCGTTGAGATTCACCTGGTGCTGTTGGACCTGAACATGCCCGGCATGGGCGGCGGCCGGTGCCTGAAGGAGCTGATCGCCCTGAACCCGGCCGTCCGGGTGATCATCGCCAGCGGGTATTCCGCCAATGGACAGGCTCGGGACGAACTGAAAAAGGGCGCCCGTGCCTTCATCGGCAAGCCTTATGAACTGAAGGAAATGCTGGCCGCGATCCGGAAGGTGATCGATGCCCCGGATCCGTGCCGCCGGATTGTTTGATCCTTCACCGCCGGGCCAACCCGGCGGCATCGGGAAACCGTCCCCTCCCCCCAATCAGGCCAGCCAAACGGTTTGGAGAAAAGTGCCGGACGGGTCCACCACCACCCGGGGTTGGCCCTTTTGGTGGTCCCACGAAACGAAAACCGCTAGTTGGTCTTTCAGGACGGATTCGTCCCGGCCCATGCGCCGAGCCGTTTCGGTTACGGTCTGCCGGACCGTGGCCTGGATCAACCGGTCCAAACCCATGGCCTGGTTCAACCCTTTAAGCCTCGGATTCCCCCTGAGTTCGGCCACCGCTTCCTCCCAATGGATTCCGGGCACTTTCCGCCGGAGCACGTATGCGTTGCCCCGGTTGCCCAGGGCCATCAACGGCGGGTTCGCCATTAATTCCGCCTGGCGGATCCGAACCCCCTTCAACCCTTCGGCCGCCGTTTTCAGGAATTCCCTTTTTTCAACCAGCTCGGGTACCTGGCGGGCCTGGACGCGCTCGAAAATATGGGGTTCGCCCGCCAGTTCCATCTCCTTGAGCCGGGTGGGGTCGAACCCGATGTCCAAAAGGTCGCCGATGGTCAGGGGCGTTTCCAGAGTCCGGTTCCGGCTTTTCAGCCACGAAACCAGGCTGGGCCGTTCATACAGCGGCAGGCTTTCGATGGCCCCGGAAGGATCATCCAGAAATCCCGACGGCAGGCTTTCCACCAGACCCGGTTCGGAAAACAACACCCGGCAGGTTCCCGCCAGGTCTTTTAGCGTATAGGACCGGAGGGGCAGCGCGGCCACGAAGGGATGCGGCGCGATCTGTTCCACGGATTCACCGCCCGTGTACCCCACCAGTCCGGCGATCTTGCGCCGGAAAGCAATCAGTTTGGTCACGAACCGGGTGAACATGAACCGCATCAGCGCCGACTGGGCGCCCGCTTCGATCTGGGGCTGGAAATAGGCCATCAGGGCGGTGTATAGGTCCTTGAATTCCTCCAGGGTCCGGCGGACCATCTGTTGGTTGTCTTTCATGTCAATGGCTTCGCGCCGCCGTTTCAGGTGGTGCACCAACCGGACCATGGGGTCCCTTAGGGATGCCTCCCGGAACCGGAGGGGCACGTAGGTCATGTAATCGTCGAACCCTTCCAGATGGTTGCCAATCACGTCCTTGACCGGCCGCCACTGGTTTTTGGCATAGATGTCCGTGGTGGGATCGTCCTTGGGGATGATGTTGTCCAGCAACCCAATGGCTCCCTTTTCTTCAAGGAAATCGGAAAAGTGGCGGACCACCAGATGACCCAGGCCCCGGTTCCGGAAAGGCGTGGCCACTTCCACGTACACCAGATAGTAGCAGGGGATCGGTTTGACGAAGTACAGCATGTTCAGCGATCCCATGATTTCGTCGTTCTCCCCCCGGACCTCGAGGGCCTGAAAGGCCCGACCCCGCTGGTTGGGCTTCAGATGGTCGATTTTAGCGCCCTTGACCGTGGTGGCCACCAGTTCCCACAGATCGCTGAACAAGTCGGCCATTACCGGAAAGTCCCCGGAATCCCGACGCATTCCTTCTTCGATCAAGCCGATCAGGGACAAGCGGTCAGCGAGGCTGAGCCGGTGAGCCGGTAAAAGGGATGGTTCCGGAAGGGGCAGAGGGGCAAGTCGCGGAGTCATGATCTTCTCCCTGGGGAGGATGGGACCCCCCTGGTCGGGGGGCCTTGGGTCTTCAAACCCGGGCTGACGGAAAGGTACCGGTCAATGCCGGCTTTTTCGGGGCGTCCCTTTCGGTCGGTTCGGAAAGTCCGAAGCCGGCCGATTCCGTTTCAACCCGCGGGCCGGATTATTCCGGCTTAAAAAAACAAAAAGGCGGAATCGTTCCGCCTTGGAGGGTTCGGGAAGTGTGGCAAAGCTCGCGCTAAGGCATCCCGACCCTCCCGTTGCCGCT
>JAGVGV010000253.1 GCA_020056895.1 Deltaproteobacteria bacterium | reverse complement strand
GACGCCGGTATCGGCCACGCTCAGTTCGACCATCCGGTCCCCGTCCTCGGTCCGCCGTGTGGCCACGGCCAGCCGCCCTCCCCCGGGCATGGCGGTGACCGCGTTTTGAAGCAGGTTCCACAAGACCTGCTCCAACTGGCTTCGGTCAAAACGAATCCATAACCCTGGCGTCAGGTATTTTTCCAGGAGGATTGCCTCGTCCATTTCCTCCTGGTTTTCGAACAAGCCCAAAAGGTCTTCGATGATCCGGCTGAGGTCCAGAGGTTCGGGCTGGGAAGGCCGGGGCCGGGCGAACAGCAGGAAATCGCTCACGATGTTTTTCAGCCGGTCAATTTCCCGCCGGATGATGGCCGTCAGCCGATGGGCTTCCTCGCCCCCCTCAAGGTACTCCTCCAAAAGCTGGAACGATCCGTTCATGGACGCCAGGGGGTTTCGGATTTCGTGGGCGATGGCCGCAGCCATGGCTCCGATGGCCGCCATTTTCTCAATTTTTTTAACTTCTTCCTCCATCCGTCTCAGCCGCGTTCGGTCGTGGATGACCAGAAGCCGGCCCATGGCCCCTCCGCCGCGATCTTTCAGGTCCAATAAATTCAACCCCAGGTCCAGCGTTTGGCCGTCGGAGCGGAGGTATCGCCAATCCTGGTCGGCGTATGGGAATTCTTCTCCCACCGGTGTTTCGTCCAGATCCAGGCCGGGGAACACCACGCCGTACGGCCGTCCCCGAACCTGGCCGAAGCCGTATCCGGTGATCCGTTCGGCTGCGGGATTGAACGATAAAATTTCTCCATTGGGCCCCAGGGTCATCAGGCCGTGGTCAATACTTTGGATGATGGTTTCGTTCAGCTCCTCCAGCCGTTCCAGGTCCGATTGTCGTTCGGCCAGTTCGATCCGGGATTCCTCGGCCTGCCGAGCCAAAAAGCCGATCAAAAGAGCCACCAGGTAAAAGGCGCCCATGTTCATGAGGATGGTGTACAAAATATCGGCCGGTTGATAATGCACGTAGAAAAACCGGATCATGAACGGGCTGATATAGTTGTAAAAGTGTAGGTCCAGAAGCGCTCCGTAGACGATGGACGATAGCGAAGCGGTCAGCAGGGCGCCGCGCATTTTCAATAAAATCCCGGCATTGAGCACGGCCAGGACGTACATGAAGGAAAAAGCGCTTTCCAACCCGCCGGTCAGATAAACCACCGCCGTTGTGGTGAGGATGTCCCCGAAAATCTGAAGATACGCCTGCAGCGCTTCGCTGAAGTATCGGGGTAGAACCACCGCGTATACGAAGGTGAAAAAGAAGATCGTTCCGATCAAGGCATACAGCGCCGCCAGGGCGGTGTCGGCTCCGCCCCCTTGAGTCCGGAACTGGACGGCGATGGTGGTCGCCAGGAGGAAGGTGGTGGTCACCACCCGGAAAAACATCAACCACCGGAGCCTTCGGTTCAGGATATCCTGGCTGGAAAGGCTTTTTCGGTCCGTGGCGGAAGCGTCCATCGGGGTGCCTCGGGCAGTAAAGGGTGGCTTCAAGAAAACGGCCCCGGCGGTTTCAACTCAAGGCCGCCGGGGCCGTACGTTCATCATGGGCCAGGCCGAAAAGGGATCAGCCGCCCACCGCCGAAGCCATGCTGAAGATAGGCAGGTACATGGCGATGACCAGAGTTCCGATGGCGCCGCCCAGAAAAACCATCAGGAGCGGTTCGATCATGGAGGTCAGACCCTCCACGGCGCTGTCGACTTCCTCGTCGTAGAAGTTGGCTATTTTTTCCAGCATGGAATCCAGGGCTCCGGATTCTTCACCCACGGAGATCATCTGGATGACCATGGACGGAAACACGCCGCTTTCCATCAGCGGGTCGGAGATGGACCGGCCTTCCGAGATGGCGGCCTTGGTATCCAGAATGGCCGCTTCGATGATCTTATTGCCGGAGGTCCGGGCCACGATGTCAAGGCTGCTGATGATGGGCACGCCCGAAGACATCATGGTGGACAGAGTCCGGGTGAACTTGGCCACGGCCACTTTTCGCAGCAGACTGCCGATAACCGGCGTGGCCAGCATGGTCTTATCGAAAACCACCCGGCCTTTTTCCGTGTTGATGTATCGCTTGAAGGCATAAACGAATACGCAGCCGGCCACGATCATGTAAATAACGTTGCTTTTGATGAAGTCGCTTAGGTTGATGACCATCTGGGTCAAGACCGGCAACGCTTTGCCGAAGTCGGCGAACATGGTCTGGAACACCGGAATGACGAAGATCATGATGACCATGATGACCGCGACGGCGACGAAAATGACGATGATGGGGTACATCATGGCGCTTTTGACTTTGGCCTTGAGCCGTTCCGCTTTTTCGATGTATTCCGACAACCGCCTCAGGATCGTGTCCAGAATACCGCCGGCTTCCCCCGCGGCCACCAGGTTGCAGAACAGGTCGTCGAACTGTTTGGGATATTTACGCAGCGCCTCGGACAGGGTGGAGCCGGTCTGAACCGCGTCGTTGACTTCCCTCAAAATGGTCCGAAACGTCTTGTTTTCCTGCTGATCGGCCAGGATTTTCAAGCAGTTCACCAAGGGCAGGCCGGCGTCGATCATGGTGGAAAACTGCCGGGTAAACAGCATGATGTCCTTGGGCTTGATTTTGGGCTGCATGAAGCTGACGTTTTCAAACAGGTCCTTGGGCGCCGGTTTGATGGACGTGGGGGTAACGCGCATGCGTTTAAGCATGCCCTCCACTTGGCGCTCATCCTGGGCCTCCATTTTGCCCTTGCGCTTGACGCCTTTGGTGTTCACGCCTTTCCATTGAAAGATGGGCATTGGCTGGCTCCTTCGGGCTGACGGTTGAAATGATGAGGTCTGGGAACCGGCGTCGGGAACCGGTTGGCCTCCGGATTCGGCCGGCGGAAGGACACGTCGCCCCATAAGGTGACGCACGAAGTGGTTTTGGCCTTCACGCCGATGATCGGTCCGGTTCGCGGAACACGGATGCGGAGTTCCCGGCCTAATATTATCGACCGGCCTTTAAGGAGTCAAGGGATTTCAATAGGTTCTTGTATCCGTTCCGCCTTGGGCGGCCTTGACGAAGGTTGGGTTTCGTTTTTGGATGGGGCCGGTTTCGCCGACCGAGTGGTCCGCCGTCCGTTTCGGAGCGGCCAACCCCAAGAGGAAGAAATTCATTTTTTATCGAAAACTCCGATAAATACGAATTTTTTCCTTTTGTGCGGACTGGCCGCACCCCAAAAAGCGCAGTCCATGGAGGCAGGGGGCCCGGTCCCCAAGCGCCGCCCGTAACCGAACCCGACGCCAACCGCCAGAAAAGAGTTGACAGGGCCGCTGAGGGTGATTTAAAAGGAGCGATTCTGGAAATCGGTTCGGCGGCCCATCGGGGCGGCGGGAACCAGACCATGGAGGACGACTCCAATGCACTGCGCGACGATCAAACAAGGTATTGAATGCACCTTCATGACCCAAAAGGGTTGTGATTTTACCGGCGGCGCCTGCCGGCCCATCGTGGAAAAATGCGAAGGCTGCGACCGCGTGCGGGAATATGCCGACGGCCGGTACTGCAACCAGTTTCCGGACCCCGCCGCCAAATGGCGCTTAGGGGTCTGCAATATGGCCACCCATATCAAGGTGGAAAGCAAGGTCGCGGACGGCAAAGTCCGCGTGGGCCAGCAGAAGCAGAAGAAAAAGTAGCGGTCCGGATTCCAAAAATCCTCCGCTTTTCTCCCCGCGGGAGCCGGCTTCGCTTGTTTGGAGGCCGGCTCCCTTTTTCCGTTCGGCGCCTTCCCAACCGGTTTTTCCGGCTGGTCCCTTTTCCTCCTCCCGTGTTATGCTCATCCCCGCCGACCGGTGGTCTAGCCGGCGGCTGCCCCGTTATTTTTCAGGAGGCCGATCATGAAAGAACTGGCGGATCTGTTGGCCGATGAAGATACCGTTCTGCGCGGGTACATCGCGGTTTCGGCCGTGCGCGTGGTGGGACACAAGTACATGGGGCCCGACCGGACCCTTTCGGTCAGCTATGCCCGGCACATGGAAGATGTTCCCGAAGACGCGGACGTTCAATGGTGCTATGTGGAAAAGGAACGGAATAAAGCCCCCCTTTTGTTCCCCGTGGTGTTGAAGCCCAAAGG
>JAGVGV010000285.1 GCA_020056895.1 Deltaproteobacteria bacterium | reverse complement strand
CCGGAGTGAATCATCTGATCCGGCAAGGGGCGGTGCTGGTGGAATCGGCTCGGGACATCATCACCGAGATTCTGCCTCAGCTGGGACCCGGCCAGACCGTCCCTCGGGAACGACCCGCGAAACCTTCGCTCCCCATGGCTCCCGCGGCGCTCCCTCTGGTTCCCCCGGACCTGACCGAGGATCAACGAAGGGTTTTCGGAGCGCTGGTCGAAGAAGCGGTCCATGTGGACCAAGTGGGGCGGACGTTGGGCCTTCCCCCCCAGCGGCTCGGCGTTCTGCTCGTTGAACTGGAACTGCTCGGCCTGGTGAAAGAACTTCCAGGTAAGCGATACACGAGGATTTAATGGCCAAAGCGCTTTTGATCGTGGAATCTCCGGCCAAAGCCCGGACCATCGGCAAGTACCTGGGGCCCGGCATCGAAGTCAAGGCTTCGGTGGGCCACATCCGGGACCTGCCCGTCAACCGGTTGGGCGTGGACCTGGAAAACCAGTTCGAACCCGAATACATCACCATCGCCGGCAAACAGAAGATCATCGCCGACCTGAAAAAGGCGGCCAAGGACAAGGACGTGGTGTACCTGGCGCCCGACCCGGACCGCGAAGGCGAGGCCATTGCCTGGCATATCGCCGAAGCGCTTCAGGCCAAGGACCGCCTGTTTTTACGCGTGCTCTTCCATGAACTCACGCCCAAGGCCATCCGCCAAGCCATCGAACATCCCGAAGAAATATCGGTGAATCGGTTCGAATCCCAGCAGGCCCGCCGCATTCTGGACCGGTTGGTGGGGTACCAGCTTTCGCCCCTGTTGTGGGACAAGGTCAAACGCGGGCTGTCCGCCGGCCGGGTCCAGTCGGTGGCCCTCCGGATCATCGTGGAGCGGGAGCGGCAGATTTTCGCCTTCGCGCCCGTCGAGTATTGGAGCCTCACCGCCCGGCTTTCGGCCGAAGGCCAGGAATTCGACGCCCGGCTGTTCAAAAAGGACGGCCGGAAAATCGAACTGGCCAACGAGGAACAAACCCAGGGTGTTATCCGGGACCTGGACGGCCAGCCCTTCGTGGTGGGACCGGTGGCCAAGAAGGAACGGAAGCGGCACCCCCTCCCCCCCTTCACCACCAGCCAGCTTCAGCAGGCCGCCTTTTCGCGCCTCCGGTTCCCCGCCGCCCACACCATGCGCCTGGCCCAGCAGCTGTACGAAGGCGTTGAACTGGGGTCCGAAGGGTCCGTGGGTCTGATCACCTACATGCGGACCGATTCGGTCCGGGTGGCCGCCGACGCCCTGACCGAAGCCCGGGAGGTGATCCAGAAACGGTTCGGACCCAACCTGCTGCCCGCCCAGCCTCAGACGTATCAGAACAAAAAGGGCGTTCAGGACGCCCATGAAGCCATCCGGCCCAGTTCGTCCGGCCGGGCGCCCGAGGATGTCAAACGGTTCCTGTCGCCGGAGCTGTATAACCTTTATGAGCTGATCTGGCGGCGGTTCGTGGCCAGCCAGATGAAGCCGGCCATCATCGATCAGACCACCGCCGACATCGACGCCGGCCGGTACCAGTTCCGGGCCACGGGGTCGGTGATCCGGTTCAAGGGTTTTTTGTCGGTGTACGATCTGGGTGAAAAGGAAGACAAAGAGGTTCTGCCGCCGCTCGAGGAAGGCCGGCCGGCTGAACGGTTGGGCCTGACCCCCAAACAGCATTTCACTCAGCCGCCCCCCCGGTTCACCGAAGCCACGCTGGTGAAGGAACTGGAAGAAAACGGCATTGGCCGGCCGAGCACGTATGCCACCATCATTTCCACGCTTCGGGACAAGGCGTACGTGGAATCCAACCGAGGGCAGCTTCGGCCCACGGAACTTGGGTTCATCGTGAACGATCTTTTGGTGGCCAACTTCCCCCAGGTGATGGACGTGGAATTCACCGCCGGCATGGAAACCCACCTGGACGAAATCGAAGAAGGCCGGATTCCCTGGCGCGAAGTGTTGGGCCAGTTCAACGCCCCCTTCGAAAACGATCTGGCCAAGGCCCGCCTGGCCATGACCTCGCTTAAACGGGAAGGTCTGCCCACCGACGTGCCCTGCGACCGTTGCGGGGCGAACATGACGATGAAATACGGACGGAACGGACCTTTTTTGTCCTGTTCCAAATACCCGGAATGCAAAAACGCGGCGGATTTCAAGCGGGATGAAAACGGCCGGCTGGTCCCCGTGCGATTGGACGCCGAAGCCACTGGAGAATCCTGCCCCCAATGCGGCCTGCCCATGGCCCGTAAAAAGGGGAAATACGGCGAATTTCTGGCCTGCACGGGGTATCCGGACTGCAAAACAACCCGGCCTCTGGGCCTGCCCAACGGTTCGTCGGACAACGGCCTCCCGACCATGGACGCCGGCCCCTGCCCTCAATGCGGATCGCCTTTGGCGGTCAAGAGGAGCCGTCAGGGAAGCCTGTTCATTGCCTGCACCAATTACCCCAAATGCAAGCACACCCAGCCCTTCCCCACCGGCGTGGCCTGCCCCCGGGAGAATTGCGACGGCCAGTTGACCGAACGGTCCTCCAGCCGAGGCGTTTTTTGGGGATGTTCCAACTACCCCAAATGCCGTTTCACTCTGAAGCACCGGCCCATCCCCAAGGCCTGCCCCGACTGCCAGTCGCCGTACCTTCTGGAGGCGCCGGCCCAGGATGGATCGGGCCCCACGCTATTGAAGTGTCCGAACAAGGCCTGCGGATACGAAACGCCGGCCTGAGTTTTAAACCCGGATTTCGCGGTTGGGTTCGTCACCGCGGTAGAAGGCCGCCGCAAAATCCGGGTTTAAGGTGGTTGTCCAAGCCGGGGCGAGGCCAAACCTCGCCCCAACGGCTAAAAATCCCGCGTCCATTCCATTGCCGCTTCTTTTGATCGAGACCTGGTAGGATCGCCGGGTTCATGCTCGTTCCCAAGCGCTGGCCCGAGAACCGGTTTTTAACTTTTTTTCCCTGTATATGATGTTGCTTCGGGTCGCGGAATTTGGGTATAACGTTTTCGCCCTGGCCGCGGCGAAGGGGTGCGTTCCCTCTTCGGTCCGGCGACCGGGCTCCGGGTTTAACGCCGGGATGAGAACATTTTTAAATTCATTCCGCGGGGGTCTTGACCAAAGGGGTTCCGGCGGGGTAGCTTGGCGGGTTACAAGGGTATTTTTCGGACGTTTGAACAAGGAGTGGACCATGATCGAAGTCAGGTTTCATGGACGCGGCGGGCAAGGCGCCGTCACCTCCGCGGAACTGGTGGCGCTGACCGCCATCGAGGAAGGCAAGTACGCCCAGGCTTTTCCCAGCTTCGGGCCGGAACGCCGGGGCGCGCCCGTGACCGCCTTTCTGCGGGTGGACAAAGAGCCCATCCGCCTCAGGGAAAAGGTATACGAGCCGGACGTGGTGGTCGTTCTGGACCCCACGGTCATGAACATCACCAAGGTGGACGCCGGCCTCAAACCCGGCGGCGTGATCGTGGTCAACTCGGGTCGGCCGGTGGCGGACCTTCGGAAGGAATACGGTTTCACCCACAAGATGGCCGCCGTGGACGCGCTGAAAATCGCCCTGGAAACACTGGGCGTGCCCATCACCAACACGGTGATGCTGGGGGCTCTGGTCAAGGCCACGGGAATCATCGAAGCCGGCTCCATGGCCGGTCCTCTGGCCCGGCGGTTCGGACCCATCGCCGCCAAGAACCAGAAGGCCTTCGACCGGGCTTTCTCGGAAACCCAGATGGAGGGCTGACGGTGAAAAAGATCGACGCGATGATGAGCTGGAAGGAAGTGCCTTTGGGCTGTCATGTGGACCGTCCCGGCAGCACCACGGATTTCCTGACCGGCGACTGGCGGAGCCAGCGGCCGGTGTTGGATAAGGAAAAGTGCATTTATTGCGGGTTCTGCTGGATTTTCTGTCCGGAAGGCTGTTACCAGGACCAGGGGCCCGAAGCCAAGGTGTTCGTGGCCGACCTGAATTATTGCAAGGGGTGCGGCATCTGCGCCTATGAATGCCCCAAGCAGGCCATCACCATGGTGGTGGAGGAGGTTTAGGGCATGAGCAAACGCGTGGGAATGGAAGTCTCCATCGCCATCAGCGAGGCGGTGAAAATGGCCAACGTGGACGTGGTGGCCGCGTACCCCATCACGCCCCAGACCCATATCGTGGAACATCTTTCCGAACTGGTGGCCGAAGGCGAGCTGGACGCGGAATTCATGCCCGTGGAAAGCGAACACAGCGCCATGAGCGCGTCCTTGGGATCGGCCGCCGCCGGCGCCCGGACCTTTACCGCCACCTCGTCCCAGGGCCTGGCCCTGATGCACGAACTGATGTACATGGCCCCCGGGCTCCGGCTGCCCATGGTCATGGCCGTGGCCAACCGGGCCGTGTCTCCGCCCATTTCCATCTGGAACGATCATTCGGACATCATGGCCGAACGGGACACCGGCTGGATTCAGGTCTTCGCCGAAAACGGCCAGGAAGCCTTCGACCTGACCATCCAGGCGTACCGGATCGCGGAACACCCCGACGTTCAGCTTCCCGTGGCCGTGAACCTGGACGGCTTCACCCTCAGCCACGTGGTGGAACCCATCCTGCTGCCGGACCAGGCCGAAGTGGACAAGTTCCTGCCGCCCTGGAAGCCCATGCTTCAACTCGACCCGGCCAAACCCATCAGCATGGGCATGTTCGGTATTCCGGAAATCTATTTCGAAGCCAAAAAGGCCACGGACGAGGCGCTGGTGGGCTCCCAAAAGGCCATCGTGGCCATTTGGGACGAATTCGAAAAGCTGTTCGGCCGGAAATACAACCCCATCGAGACGTACAAAACCGAAGGCGCCGAAACCATTCTGGTGACCATGGGCTCCATCAGCGAAACGGCCATGACCGCCGTGGACCAGATGCGGGATCAGGGGATTCCCGTGGGCCTGGTTCGGATCCGCTTGTGGCGGCCGTTCCCGGACAAGGAATTCAAGGCGGCCGTCAAGGGCGCCAAGAAACTGGGCGTCATTGACCGCTGTCTGACTCTGGGGTCCCACGCCAACCCGGTGGGCCAGGAAGTCCGGTCCCTGTTGTACCAGGAAAAGGACCGGCCGTACGTGTTCAACTTCGCCCTGGGCATCGGCGGACGGGACGTGACCCGGGCCGATTTCCGGTATATCTACGACCAGTGCCAGACCCTCGCCGCCCAGGGTCAGGACCGCTGCCACATGGTGGGGGTGATGGAATGAGCGAACTTCAGTACGAAAAAATCTCCGCCAAAAATTTGCCTCAGGAAGAGCCCTTCGCTCCGGGCCATCGGGCCTGCCAGGGTTGCGGCGAAGTTCTGGCGCTCCGGATGGTGATGAAAGCCGTGGGCCATCAGGCCATCGCCGTGTCGGCCACCGGCTGCATGGAGGTCTGCACCTCCACCTTTCCCACGTCCAGTTGGCGGACGCCCTGGTTCCACGTGGCGTTTGAAAACGCGGCCGCGGTGGCCTCGGGCGTGGACTCCGGGTACAAGGCCCTTCGCCGGAAAGGCAAAACCAGCCAGGGCCGGTTCCCCATTCTGGCCATCGCCGGCGACGGCGGCACGGCGGACATCGGCATGCAGGCCCTGTCCGGAGCGCTGGAACGCTGGCAGGATTTCATTTACGTCTGTCTGGACAACGAAGCGTACATGAACACCGGCATCCAGCGGTCGTCGTCCACGCCGTTTGGCGCCATGACCACCACCTCGCCTCCGGGGAAACTGTCCAAGGGCCAGGCCACGTGGAAAAAGAACATGCCGGCCATCGCCGCCGCGCATGGAGTGCCGTACGTGGCCACGGCGTCGCCCGCATACTATCTGGACCTCATGAACAAGGTCCGGAAAGCGGCCGCCACGGAAGGCCCGGCGTACCTGCACATTTACGCCCCCTGCCCCACCGGCTGGCGGATGAAGCCCGAACTGGCGATCGAAAGCGCCCGCCTGGCCGTTCAGAGCCGGGTCTTCCCGCTGTACGAGGTCATCAACGGCCAGTATATTCTCAACCGCAAGGTGGACAAGCCCAAACCGCTGACCGAGTATCTGAAACCCCAGGGCCGGTTCCGGCACCTGGACGCCCAAACCCTGGCCGACATCGAAGCCCGGGTGAACGCGGAATACGAAAAAATCGTCCGCCTGGCCGGCGCGGACAAGAAACCGGCCAAAGCCGAGGACAAACCGGCCGAGTAAGGCGGATTGAAACCATCGATACGCGGGGGATCCGGGGAACTGGGTCCCCCGCGTTGGTTTAGGGACTGGTTTTGCGGTTGATTTCGTGACAAGGCGGAGATATGTGCTGGTGAAACACGCTGTTGGGGTGAGTTTTGCAGGCGGCGGAACGCTGAACACGCCCTAACCAGAAAACTCATAATTCGTTTGGATCACTATGAAGGGCGTGGATTCCTGGGCTGGCACCACCATGTCACCATGAACATGATCGCCTACGAATTTTTGCTCTTGGAAATGATGCGCTATAAAAAAATTTCGGGGTGGCCCCCCCCCGAAAATCCTGCGGATGATCCAGGTCATACTGATGACATGGGTCGGTCGTTGCCCGATTTGCGGCAGGAGGGTCAACCCTAAACAATGGATAAGTTATTTATTAATATTTAACGTTGTAGTACTATCTCTATTTCTCTTTTGTCGGCCTTTTTAAACAAAAAAAACTGCCTGCTCGTGCTGGCTCTGGTAATCTTTGGTGATAAAAATAGGATATTATTTGAATCGATGACTATTCCGGTGTAGATGCTTTCTCACTTTTTATATTTCTTGCCACTGCCGTATGGGTAAGCTTCATTTCTTCCATTCTTGCGCGGTTTCTTTTTAGATTGTGTGGTATCAGCACAAACTTTCTCTAAAAAGCCCCTGATTATTGGCCTCAGGAGCTTCTGTGCCACTTTTGAAGCTTTCGTGACATCTCTCTCGACACATGTCTCAACAGATAATGCTGCTATGTTCAATCTATGCGCCAAATAGAATAGGTTTTTTTTCTTGGCAACTAAGCATAATCTCAGCATATCCTTTGGAATATGATAAAACCCGCACTGCATCGCAAATGTAATTGGTTCAATTATCCCTGATTTATGACATAATACACTGCCATGTTCCGTCATCTCATGAACATGAAAACCAGGGTTTTGCCTAAGAGATGAAGGACAAGGTCGTAGCAAGATTCTATGGTAAGAACCAACTCTTTCCAGAATCCTTAGTTGCGTATCTACAGAGCGTTGGTCCAATCGAATTGTATAGGAAGCTATTTGAGACAAGATGTTCCAAGGTTGAATGTTCCCGATAATGGGTTCATTAGTTCCTCTTCCAAAATTAATGTTTACTTTTCCGACTTCTTCAAAATACATCAGAACTCGGCTACTCTCAGACAGACGGCTTTCCTCTGGTTCATCCTCTATCAGACGACGAATGATATCGTTTGCCAGGTCGTTATCTTTATTCCATATTTCAAAAATGGCCCTTGCACCAACCAAATCCCCATATGGGAAACTATCGCTTTGTCCAATGAGGAATGTATAAGCATCATCAAACCCATCCTGCCTGTATATTTCCACGCATTTAGTTGCAATAACGTATGATGCTGCCATTGCAAGGAATTCAGGGATTTTCGGAAGTATCAAAACCTTTCCGCTTGGCCCGCTTACGACGCCAATATGCCCTTGTGCCCTCATTTTATTTAGTTTTTCATACGCAATGACCTTTTCCGCCGTTTCTCGAACAATATGGCCCCTCCCATGTGACATTAAAGAGAGAGTAGGATCATCGATACGGCTATGTCTGTCTAATATATACGCTCTCGCAAGATCCTGAAAAAATCCAAAAATCTCTGGGTACGAAATATATCGATTCCAACTCTCAAAAACAAGAAAGCTCGTAACACTTGGAATATATTTTTTACTACAATCTTCGCTGACGAAAGCTTCATTAGCATCTTGGGTCAGCCCGTTGGCGATGAGCCGAAGTAACCTTGGAATTCGGTAATCTAAATTATATCGAGCTCCAAGATGAAAAACACTTTGAAATTTCTCAAAAAATAAGCAGCATACAGAATCAAACTCATTATCATCTAAGGGATTCAGACGAATCACTTTTGCCTTCCGCCCGATAGCGCTATATGTTGGCCTCCCAGGAGTGTTCATAACCTCTTGAAATACCGTATCATCCATACAGAGCAAGATAGAAATTTTAAGATCATCATGTAAGGAATTTATCAACTCTTCGACATCTTCTTTCAATGTTCCAGAAGTTGCTACTGTCCAGCCATCAATGATAATAACCAAACGACCTGACATCGATTGGATTCCATTACAAATCAAATAGCGAATCTCAGCGGCCTCTACCTTAACATAATATTCGCGTGTAAGCTTGTTCGCTAAATGCTGAAAAATGCCGTAACTTGTGTCCTGTGCATCAATATAGATAGGGACCAGGTCTTCCACATCATTGGCCATACAAACTTGTGAAATTACATTTGTTTTTCCTGATAATGGCGGCCCAACCAGTGCCAAGAGAGTATCACCGTCAGTGATGGATTTTTTAATTTCAGATACTAAGAATCGTTTAATGGTAAAATCCGTAGTTAGAGGATGTGTGTATTGATTCACTTTTCCTGTTAATTGACGTAAAGCTGCTTCTGTATACTTCCGAAACAGAGCCTTCCATATGTAGGGTTGCTTTCCCATTAAAAGCCTTATGGCTTCTTCCATCTCACGAGCAGCGCTCGACAAAGCATGAGAAAATAGGGAGTGTATAGCTTCCTCATCCTTATTGCTTGGATTCCAAATTTCACCATTAAACGTTTGATAGAATTCCGCCGTCTCACCATTCGACACAATTACCAAAGGTGCCTGCGGATTTAAAAGCTTTGCATAAGAAAGGCCTTGGTCTCTATCATCGTTCATAAGTGGCCTTCCTGGTTCTTTAAGTTCGAGGATTGCTAGCGGTTTGTCTTCAAATGATATCAGGATGTCAAAACGACCTGTGGCTTTTGCCTGCTCTAATCCGCCAGCTTTAATATCGACACGATGCCCAACCCGTAAAGTCAGATACTCTTGATGAGTTATTTTCAATCTCGCTATGGAAGGGAAATGTTTTTGAATTTCAGCAGTTACCTTCGCTTCCAAAGTTGCCTCATTCATGAGGAATTCCTTGATATAATCCGAGTCTATGCTGCAAGCGCCGCGAGTTCAATTTTTCAAACCCTCTATCCCGGCCATTAGCCTAACGAATAGGCTTTGATCTGGCCGTTAGGCTTGGGGCCCTCAACCATTGGGCGATAGTACGCCGATCTAACCCAACAATCTAACTTTCATCCAAATTTCTGACACCCTATTATATTCCATAGACTTGCTATCAGTCAAACAGAAATTTTCGCGCATTCGCGCCGCGCCAGCCATGTCCCAAAACAGCCTGGTACTGGTGACAGATTTGTAACTCAGGGCCACACGCACTCACCAATAGCTGCTGTGGCAGGAAACGTGTGAGGCGACTTTCACCAGGTTCCCAAGCTGGAGTTTGGGAACCAGCGCAAAAAGGGCTCGATTCCGGGACTTGTGGGTAAAGACCAGCTTGGGCCGGCCGGTAGGACCGACCACCAGCATTAGCTTCGAAAGCGCCCCCCGGGTTCTTGTTTTCTTCACTTCTCAGCTATTTTCTCTCCGCCCCCTTTTTTCTATCCCCTCTCACACCCCCCGGGCCGACGGTTACGCGGACGGCTTGGCCGAGGTTCAAATAGGTTTTCAGCACCCGGGCAATGTCGTCCGCTGTCACGTTGCTTATGGCTTCCGTATACTGGCGGGAATAGGCCGCGCCGGGCCGTACAGAGTGTACCGCTGATTCCCACACTCTTGCTTGGGAGCCTTATTACTTCGAAGCTCCAGCTTCATTCATTCGCGCACCCGCACCCTTCCGTTCCGCGCTCTGCAGGAGTGTTGGCCGAGCCCGCCGTGGGATAGCCATCCCGTTTCCACCAGTCCAGGCCGCCCATGAGCTCTTTCACCCGAAACCCTAGTTGGGTCATGTTGAGCGCTCCCTTTGTGGACGCATTGCAGCCGATGCCGTCGCAGTACGTCACGATCAGGGCGTTCCGATCCAGATGCTTCGTGGTCTCCGCGTTCATCTGCCGGTGGGGCAGGCTGACGGCTTGGGGGATGTGTTCCTTTTCATACGCCCCCGTTGACCGGGCGTCAATCACGATGACCTTTTCTCCCTTGCTCAAGGCTTCCCGGAGGTCCCACGAATCGATCTCGTACGCCAGTTTGTCTTGATAATACGGTAGTTGCTCGTTCACGTTTCACCAGCCTCTTTATTCTTTCCGGGATGGGTTCGCCAGAGCCCGGGCCTTGACAAGCGCCGACACGGATTTGGAAGCTGACTCGAAGGCAAGCCGCCTCACAACCGGTTTTCCCATATTTCGAAATCGTTCTGATGTCCATGGAAGGCCTGTTCGAAACATGCCGGAAGGGAAGTACAGTATTGGGAAAGTTAGGCGCAATTGTTGAAAAGCATTACGTATCGTAGCAGCCATAACGGATGGAATTCGATTTTAATGAAAAATCAATTAAATGCGCCTATCCTCCTTATGAGCCGACAGCTTTTTCGAGAAGCCTTGCGCCCAGGACGAAGCCCGAAACCTTGGCCCGGCGCCTCCCGTAACAAAAGGCTCGCCGCCTTCCGTGGAATTTGGTTGACACCGGAGTTTGAACTCTGATAAAGAGGAAGGGTTTTGGCGGCGTAGCTCAGTTGGTCAGAGCATGCGGCTCATATCCGCAGTGTCCGGGGTTCAAGTCCCTGCGCCGCCACCATCCGTATCAAAACCAACCCCCTCCCCCTCGGAGGGGGTTTTTCGTTCTATTTCGTGCAGGCTTCCATGAAGCCGGGTATAATTTCCCTGTCCCAAGGTCCGTAAGGATTTTCGATATCCCCCCGGAAGGCCCCGGGTATTTCGGCCAAGGAGTAAGGTTATGACGGATGATCGCGCCAGCGGGACCAAGGAAAAAACCAGTGTTTTGATCGTGGATGATTCTCCGGTCATGCGCAACATGCTGGCCAAGTTCTTCACCGACCACGGTTTCGAGGTGGTGGGCATGGCCGCCGACGGGATGGAAGCCATCGATCAGTTCGAAAAACTAAGGCCCGACCTGATGACTTTGGACATCATCATGCCCAAAATGCGCGGGACCGAGGTTTTGGAAACCATTGTCCGCAAATACCCCGAGGCCAAGGTAGTCATGGCCTCGTCCGTTTCCGACGCCCGCACGGTCATGAAGTGCCTGAAGATCGGCGCCAAGCAATACATTCTCAAGCCGTATGACGAAGAAAAGGTCATGGGCGCCATCCAAAAAGCCCTGGGCATGTGATCTCCATTCGCGATTCCGTAGGGGCGGGGCCACGCCTCGCCCCCCGCGGCCGATCGAACAGGACGCGAATCAGTATCCATTGGATGGCGGCTTGGTGGAAACCCCCGGTGGGAGACCGATATGGATCATGACGAAACCCTGGCCGAACTGTTCGAGCAGTACAAGGACGAAGTTCGCGAAACCATCGTGAAGCTGGATTCGGAACTGGTGGCCATCGAACAGGACCCATCCAGCAGCGAAGTGATTTTTTCCATCTTCCGGCACCTGCATTCCCTCAAAGGGTCGTCCAAGATGTTCAATGTGGACAATCTGGGACATCTGGCCCACAAGCTGGAAGATTTGATGCAGAAGATCGACCAGGACAACGCCATCCTGTCCCGGTTTCCCGGCATTGTCGAGCTGTTGTTCCAGGGTAACGACCATTTCCGCGAAATCATCGCCCGCCTGGAAGAAGACATCGGCTTCATTCATTTGACGCCCGAACACGCCCAGTTCATCGAGGCCATCAATCAACAACTTAGCCGGATCGAAAGCAAGGACGGCGGCCTGATCACCGCCGCCCGGGCGCTTCTGGACGAAATCGAGTCGCTTTTACCCGCCCTCGAGGAGCAGGATACCGAAGCGCTTCACCGGGTCATGAACGAAACAGCCGCCCAGATTCAACGGATGGAACCCGGCGGCCGGGCGGCCGACATACGGTATTCCTACGGCCGCGTGGACGTAACCGACTACGTTCATGCTTTCGAGGATGGTTTGGATCTATTGAAATCCGGCCAGTACGCCCCCCAGGACCTCGATGCCTTTTTTTCCAACGCCGAAGCCATGAGCCGGGCGCTCTTCGACCAGGCCGGCGAAGACATCATGGGCGTGTTGGGTGAACTGAACGACGGTTTGGAGATGTACAAGGAACGCCGCCTGGACATCGATCCCATTGTCACGGAATTCCTGACCATGGTTCTGGAAGACCTGAAAAACGCTTTTCAAACGGAAACCATCTCCACTGGACCCGAAACGGCCGAAAAGGAAACTCCGGAAAAGAAAAAGGATGGGGCTTCCGGCCGCGCCGCGCCGGGAGGCCAGGCCAAGACCATTCGGGTGGACGAAAAAAAGATCGATCTGTTCCTGGAATCCGTGGGCAAATTGATCACTCAGTCCGAAATTCTGAACCACCTTCAGTTCGCCTTCCGCGAAGCGGGCATCAATCCATCCCTGGTCCGGGATTTCGCCGGCGTCAACCGCACCATTTCCAACGACATCGTGATGCTCCAAAAATCCATCATGGAAGTCCGCCAGGTGGAAATGGACAACATCCTCAAAAAGTTCCCCCGCCTGGTCCGGGACCTTTCGCACAAAATGGGCAAGGAGGCGGCGCTCGAAATCGAGGGCGAGCGGGTGCCCATCGATAAAAGCCTGTTGGACGACGTGGAACAGGCCATGATCCACCTGATCCGCAACGCCATCGACCACGGCCTGGAACCCCCGGCCGAGCGGGAAGCTCGGGGCAAACACCGGCGGGGATCGATCCGTATCCGGGTCATCCAGGAGGAAGCCTCCATATTGGTGGAACTGGGGGACGACGGCCGGGGCATCGATCCCGTCCAGGTCCAGGCCCGAGCCCTCGAGCGGGGTATGATTACCCGCGACCAGGCCGATGTTCTTTCCGAACAGGATACGCTTTTACTGGTTTTCCATTCCGGCCTCACCACCAAGGCCCAGGCCACGGATATTTCGGGCCGAGGCGTGGGGCTCGACGTGGTTTTATCCAACATCCGCAAATGGAACGGCGAGGTGGATCTGGACAACAGGGCCGGTCAGGGGTTGACCATCCGGCTTCGGATCCCCATTACCAACACGCTATTGACCAAGGAAGCAATTCTGTTGAAAATGGGTGGCAGCCTGTTCTGCCTGCCCCTGGAATACGTGGTGGAAATCGTTACGGTTCCGACGACGGGATTTCACCGCCACAAGGACACAGGTGAATCCAGCAGGGAACCGGACCGTGAAGCTGCTGGTTGCATGGT